>JAZRXV010000100.1:0-6634 GCA_045600405.1 Candidatus Cryptobacteroides sp. | reverse complement strand
GAAACGGAACGGGCGAAGGCTGTCGCCTCCGAGGGACGTGCCACCCGCGGCACGGAAGCTCCCAAGGAGGCGAGCAGCCTCGCCGTGGAGTCGCATCTATCCACAAAGAAAGCGACCAATAATCACTTATTAGTCGCCTTCTTTTTGTTGCAGGGGAAGGGGCACCGCCGGAGGCATCTCCCCTTTTTAAAGCCTCCGGCGGTACCCCTTCCCCTGCAAAGTAAAAAATTAAAGGCCGGCATCAACCGACCTCCTTGTCATTTTTGATTTCTTCGTCAACATCAAGCACAGCCTCCGGAGCAGGAGCTTCTGCATTAGGCTGAGCAGAATAAGAAGGCGCAGGACCATACATCAGCATATTATCGGTTGGAGGACCGTACATATCCGGCCCACTGATCGGATCACATGCTGCCACACCCAACATAGGCAGCAGCAAAGCGCATAATTTCCTGTATCCTTTCTTCATGATAAGGCAAATATAAGTATTTTTGTAAAATTTCATTCTCATGACGGATAAAATCTCATTGAAGCAGCGTCTCGCGCTGAACCTCTATAAAGGCCTCATCAAGGACGTGATACAGGAGCATCCGCTGCGACAGCTGTTCTGGGAATGCACGCTCAGATGCAACATGAAATGCCGTCATTGCGGAAGCGACTGCAAGGTATCCGAAGTCCATCCCGACATGCCGTTCGAAGATTTCGAGAAGGTGTTGCTGAGGATCAGGGAGAAGTATGACCCCTCATATATCATGATAAACATATCAGGCGGAGAACCTCTCGTACGCAAGGATCTGGTGGAGTGCTGCAGGAAGATATACGAGTTGGGATTCCCATGGGGCATGGTCTCCAACGGGCGTCTCATGAGCCCGGAGATGATAAAGAGACTGCTGTGGGCAGGGATGCGCTCATGCACGATAAGCCTTGACGGAATGGAGGAGGAGCACAACTGGATGCGCGGCATTCCCGATGCGTTCAGCCACGCCAGCAATGCAATAAGTATCCTTGCAGGCGAGCCCACCATCCTTTTCGACGTGGTCACCTGTGTAAATCAGAAGAATTTCCCGCAGTTGGAGGAGATCAAGGAATACCTCATCTCCCTCGGCGTCAAGGCCTGGCGGATCTTCACGGTATTCCCTGCCGGACGCGCCGCCAAGGACCCGGACCTGCAGATATCCCCGCAGCAGTACCGGGAAGTGATGGACTTCATCATACGCACCCGCAAGGAGGGACGGATTCATGTCAGCCATGCCTGCGAGGGATTCCTCGGACCATACGAAGGCAAGGTGCGCGACAATCTGTATTCCTGCCAGGCGGGGCTCTCCGTCGCATCCGTGCGCGTGGACGGCGGCATATCGGCATGCACCAGCATAAGGGGCCACTTCGACCAGGGCAATATCTACAAAGACGACTTCATCGATGTTTGGGAGAACAGGTTCCAGGTATTCCGCGACCGCGGGTGGGCGCACGAAGGCGTGTGCAAGGACTGCAAGTACTGGAAATGGTGCCTCGGCAACGGTATGCACCTGCGTGATGACAACGGCGCACTGATGCACTGCAACCTGCGGAAACTGATGGCAGAGTAAACTACTTCCTGTGCCGCACCACGAACCGGTGTATGGCGGCAACGATGCAGACGCCGAGGAGGAACCAGAGAATGGCTCCGGGGATCTGATAGTTGACAGGCACGTCAACACCGGTGCGCAAAGCCTGGGCTGACATGATGGAATCAAGGTCGGCGTACGGCCAGACGCGTACAAGCGACCCGAGGACGAATCCTATAAGTATCAAAGTTGTCTGCCTCGCCCACCTGTCCATGAGCCATTTCACCAGTTTCGAAAGAAGCAGTATGCCTGTAAGGCTTCCGACGAAGAAAGGAATGAGGACGCCGAGGTCGAAATCCGGGAAACTCAGCGAATTCATCAAGGTCTCGTACTTGCCCAGGGACTGCAGGATCACGCTGCCCGCTATCCCCGGCAGTATCATCGTACAGACGGTGAGGAGGCCGCATACAAAAAGGAAGAACCATCCGTCCGGAGTCTCGGAAGGAGTGATAAGGAAGAATCCTATCCCCATTGCCATGCCGGCAAAGGCGAATATGAAATCACGGAGAGTCTTGCCTTCTATATCGGCCAGCAGCTTGACCATGGACGCGATGATAAGCCCGAAGAAGAATGCCCAGGTCAGTATGGGATAATAAGTAAGCCCCCGGCTCACGAGGTTTGCGCAGCCAAGTATCCCTACGCACAATCCGATCATCAGCGAAGCGAAGAAAGTGCCGTTTATCATCCTCCAGAACTGGCGGAAATGACCGGCGAAAAGGGCCTTCCACACTTTCGGACGTGAGAAGGCGTTCAGGGTGTTGATGAATGAGTCATAGATGCCGGTCAGCAGCGCCACGGTACCGGCAGACACACAAGGAGTAACGCTTGCGATACCCATTACGAACCCTTTGAGGGAGACTATGCCGCACCTTCCCAGCCTGTTCATCTATCTTATCTTGAGCAAGAAATCCTTGATTACGTCGAAAGTCTCCGGTGTCCGCGGGATAGCGCTTTCAGGATTGGATACGGAAATGTCGGCGACATCACCCGGAAGTTGGAAACGCGACATCTTGAACCTGGCGGTACTGCACCTGAGTTCATATTCTGCAAAGAAGACATCACGGTCCGGCTCCAGCGATATGAAGAGATCCTCATTACGCTCATTTCCTTCCGGGCAGCGGAACTTCTCCTTGAGCCAGCCGAAATAGTTGATATCCCACTTCATCGGCGCGAGGAAAAGCACCTCGATATCAAACGGCTCGAAGAATTTCTTCACATCCTTCTTTATAATTTCAATATCCGGGTCCATGGCGTTGAGCAGCACCACGGCCTTGCGCACCTCCGACAGCGGCAGCAACCCTGTAGGCACGGTGCTGGCGTGCTTCTTCAGCGCGATACGGCGTGCCAGATATGTGACCGGTCCCATCATCTGTTGGCTGCAATAAGTTCACCTATCTCCTTGCGTGCCATCCTCCAGCGGGGCACGTCTATCTTGGTGCCTATCACCTCGACCACCTTCGCGGAAATGATGGAGCCGACCTCGCCGCAGACCTTGAGAGGCATGCCCTCGGAATGCGCATAGAGGAAACCGGCGGCATAGGTATCCCCCGCCCCGGTGGCATCGATTGCCACACCAGGCCAAGGCTTGATGAAATGTACCTCGTCACCACGCTTCACCCAACTGCCGTCCTTGCCTATCTTCACTACGGCGATCTCACACATTGCCGCGATTCCGTCAAGAGCCTTGCGCAGATCTTCCTTCCCCGTGAAGGCACGGGCCTCGGTCTCGTTGGCGAACACGATATCGACATATTTCTCCACGAGATTGTGCAGGAAGGCATTGTTGGACTCGACCACATTGTATGAAGCCATGTCAAGGGAGATGATGCATCCGGCATCCTTCGCCATCTCCACGGCCCTGCGGATAAGGTCCTGGTTCTGGACGAGATAGCCTTCTATGTGGAAATAATCATAGCCTTGGAAATACTCCGGTTTCAGGTCCTCCGGCACGAGTTCAAGGGCGGCACCGAGGTACACCGCAAAGGTGCGTTCGGCATTTGCGCCCGTCACGAACACCATGGACCTGCCGGATGAATTGACACCCTTCAGCAGGGTGCAATTGACCCCGAGACGCTCCTGGTCGCTCTTGAAAAGAAGGCCAAGTTCGTCATCGCCTATCTTGCCTATGAATCCGGAAGGCATCCCGAACACTGCCGTACTCGCAATGGTATTGGCGGCAGATCCGCCGGCCACATAGTGGACTCCGAGAGGTCTGAGTTCCTGCCATATCCTGTCGCCGGTCTCCTGATCGACGTGCTGCATGCTGCCTTTGGGCAGATGATGCTTCTCCAGAAGAGAATCATCGGGCAGTACAGCAAGGATATCAGTCAGAGCATTGCCTATGCCTAGAATTGACTTCATGGTGGTTTAGGGTGTTAGTTTACAAAAATAGATAAAAATATCCGGATATTAACTAAATTTGCTTCCCATGACGTCCAAAGCGAAAAAAATACTCAAATACTCCGTCACATCGGCACTCGCGCCGGTGCTTGTGTGGTTCGCCTTCAAGGAGGTGGACTGGAGGGTATTCTTTTCGGACCTCAGTCTGACCAGGTGGGGATATATCGCCCTGTTCGCCGTTTCCGCCGTGATGGCGGTGGTGCTCAGGATGCTGAGGTGGCGCAAGATGCTGAAACCCATTTGCAAGGATGTCCCGGCTATTGACGCCTGGGACGCATCCAACATCGGAAGCCTTGTCAACGTCGTGCTGCCAGGTGCCGGCGAATTCATACGCTGCGGCGCAGTGGCCGGACCCGGACTTCCTTACGGGAAAGCCTTCGGCACAATAGTGATGGAAAGGGCATGGGACCTCCTCGCAGTCGCGGTACTGATAGTGGCGGCCCTGCTTTGCGGATGGAGCAGATTCGGAAGCTTCTTCATGGAGAACGTATGGACCCCGCTTGCCGGAAGGTTCAGCGTATCGCTATGGCTGTTACTTGCCGCAGCCTGCGTTATTTTTGCGGCAGGGCTCTGGGCAATATTCCATTTCCGCGAGAGGAACACCCTGTGCGGAAAGGTCGTCAGCGGCGTCCGCAGCCTCTTCCAGGGCTTTGCCAGCTTTGCCGGAATGGAGCATAAGTGGGCCTTCGGAGCATATACGGTAGGAATCTGGGGTCTGTATGTCCTGATGAGTTTCTTTGTACTCAAGTCGGTTCCGGCCATCTCATCACTTAACTTTTCCGACGCCCTCTTCATATCCGCCATAGGCAACATAGCCTCCGTGATTCCGGTCCCCGGAGGGATAGGAGCGTACCACTACCTGGTGGCCCTCACCCTCTCCAACCTGTACGGGGCAGCCTGGGAGACAGGCATACTGTTCGCGACATTGAGCCATGAGCTCCACGCCATACTGATATTATTGTTGGGTACATTGTCATACATCTGCATGACATTAAGAAGAAAAAAGAAATGAAACTGATCATCCCCGAGAACTATTCGAACCTGCTCGGCAACGTCGAAAGGACCGAAAAGGCCATCAAGGCCGTCAAGGACATGTTCCAGAACAACCTCTCCGCTCAGCTGGCCCTCCTTAGGGTAACGGCACCGATGACCGTCCTGTCCGGGACCGGCCTCAACGACGACCTCAACGGAGTGGAGCGTCCCGTAGCCTTCCCTATCAAGGACATGTCCGAGCGCAGGGCCGAAGTCGTGCACTCCCTCGCCAAATGGAAGAGGGTGAAACTGGCCGAGATGGGCATCAAGCCTGGCCGGGGAATCTACACCGACATGAATGCACTCCGTCCTGACGAGGAACTGGACAACATACACTCCATCTACGTGGACCAGTGGGACTGGGAGAAAGTCATCACAAAGGAAGACCGCACCCTCGACTTCCTCAAGAGGACCGTGCGCCGCATCTACGAGGCCATCAAGGTGACCGAGAACAAACTTTATGTGGAATTCCCGCAGATAGAGCCTCAACTCCCTGACGACATCTTCTTCATCACATCCCAGGAGCTGCTCGACATGTATCCCGGCATGACCCCGAAGCAGAGGGAGGACGCCATCACCCTCGAGCATAAGGCCGTATTCATCATAGGGATAGGCTCGACGCTCTCGGACGGCACCCGCCATGACGGCCGTGCCGCAGACTATGACGACTGGGCCCTCAACGGTGACCTCCTGCTCTGGAACGACGTCATCGGCCACGCCTTCGAGGTGTCCAGCATGGGTATCAGGGTGGATGAGAAATCACTCATGGAGCAGCTCAAGGCCAAGGGTGAAGAATACAAGACTTCCCTCCTCTACCACAAGAAGCTCCTCGCCGGAGAACTCCCTCTCACCATAGGCGGCGGCATCGGACAGTCACGCCTCTGCATGTTCCTCCTCCGCAAGGCCCACATCGGCGAGATACAGAGCAGCATATGGCCGGAAGAGATGGTCGAAGAATGCCATAAGCACGGAATAGAATTGGTATAACCGGATTTTTAAGTATATTTGCAGTCCGAATGGTTCCGTAGCTCAGCTGGATAGAGCAACAGCCTTCTAAGCTGTGGGTCTTGGGTTCGAATCCCAACGGAATCACAAGGAGAAGCGCCGGACATCGTCCGGCGTTTTGCGTTTGGTGAGGCCGGCAGGAGCTTGCTCCTAAGCCGACCATCACCAACGCAAAACCCAGGGCCAACGGCCCGCTTCTCCTTGGGTAAAAGATTAATGCGACAGGGATGTGTGAGCCGAAGGCGAACAAATCCCCAACGACCCGCGGAGGTCCGGTGATGTGGCCGCGCAGCGGGCAAATCACATAGAATGAATGTTTTTCCCTATCTATTGCAACAAATCAATAAAATTTCCTATATTTGAAAATGGGAGACCGCCAAGTTTTCCAGCCAAAAACAAACACCGATGTGTAACTTATTATCAATAAGCAACTTAACCAACAGGGGGGGGTAAATTCCGCCTATTATGAATGATATATACGGACCTTCCGGCAGTGTGTGCTGCCGGGAGGTCTTTTTGTTTGTGACAACCAAAACAACATGTCCATGGATATCAAAAACGATTACATTCCACCTCGCTGCGAGGTCATCGAGGTG
>JAZRXV010000099.1:0-20436 GCA_045600405.1 Candidatus Cryptobacteroides sp. | reverse complement strand
CTTCCACTTTCAAATATAAGAAATATTATTGATTTGCAACTATTTAGACGTAAGAATTGGAATTAGTTATGTTGGCTCCTTCCATCCTTTTTCAGTTCTTGATATAATATCTTCCGTGGTGCTACGGTGGTGCAGAAACACTAAAAATTCGGAGGCGAAGCCGACGCAGGGAGGTTTGGAGGGGAACGCCCCTCCATTCAATAATAGCCCCAGGGGCCACGCGAAAGAGCCCGGCGCTTATGCGTCGGGCTCTCGCGTGGTCCCTGTAGGGCATGATCCTACGACTCCCTGATTATGAGTCAGGTGCTCTAACCAACTGAGCTAAGGGACCGATCCGAATGCAAAGTTGGGGAAAAATCTCCGGCTTTGCAAATCTGTAGTACTATCGTCAGACTTTGATCTCAACCTCAACACCTGAAGGCAGCTCGAGCTTCATGAGAGCGTCAACGGTCTTGGCGTTGCTCTCGTCGATGTCGAGGAGCCTGCGGTATGAATCGAGCTCAAACTGCTCGCGGGCCTTCTTGTTGACGAAGGTTGAGCGGTTGACTGTGAAAATCTTCTTGTTGGTTGGAAGAGGAATAGGACCATTCACCTTCGCGCCAGTAGATTTCACGGTCTCAACGATCTTGGACGCTGACTTGTCAACGAGCATATGATCGAAAGACTTGAGTTTAATTCTGATTTTTTGACTCATATCAAATGTTTTTAATTACTCAATTGAAATTATTCGTCGTCAGATGACATACGGTATCCGCTCTTCTCCACGATGTCCTTTGCCATGACGGCAGGGACCTCGGCGTAGTGGTCGAAGGTCATGGTGCTGGTCGCACGGCCCGATGAAAGGGTGCGGAGCACTGTGACATAACCGAACTGCTCGGAGAGAGGGACGAACGCCTTGATGATACGGGCTCCGTTGGCTGTGGAGTCCATCGCTACTATCTGACCGCGGCGACGGTTGAGGTCACCTACGATCTCACCCATGTAATCCTCAGGAGTGACAACCTCAAGGCTCATGACAGGCTCGAGGATGACCGGCTTGCACTTAGGGCAGGCATGACGGAAGGCCATGCGGGCCGCAAGTTCGAATGAAAGCTGGTCTGAATCGACCGGATGGTAAGAACCGTCCAGGACTGTAACCTTGAGCGACTGAACCTCGTATCCTGCAAGGACGCCGTTGGCCATTGCGGCCTCGAAGCCCTTCTGGATGCAAGGGATGAATTCCTTAGGGATATTGCCTCCCTTGACCTGGCTGTCGAACTGAAGTCCGGTGACTCCCTCGTCTGCAGGTCCGATCTCCACGATGATGTCAGCGAATTTACCACGACCACCGGTCTGCTTCTTGAAGACCTCGCGGTGCTGGAATTTCTCTGTGATTGCCTCTTTGTAATTGACCTGAGGTGCACCCTGGTTGATCTCCACGCCGAATTCGCGGCGGAGACGGTCCACGATGATGTCGAGATGGAGCTCGCCCATACCGCTGATGACGGTCTGGCCGGTCTCTGCATCCGATTTCACTGTGAATGTAGGGTCCTCCTCGGCAAGTTTGCCAAGCGCTATTCCGAGCTTATCAAGGTCCTGCTGGGTCTTAGGCTCCACTGCGATACCGATGACCGGATCAGGGAACTCCATGGACTCGAGCGAGTAGCGGTGGCTCTCGGAGCAGATGGTATCACCTGTCCTGAGATCCTTGAAGCCGACTGCCGCGCAGATGTCTCCCGCCTCCACGAACTCGATAGGGTTCTGGTGGTTGGAATGCATCTGGTACAGGCGGGCAACCCTCTCCTTCTTGCCGGAACGCGCGTTGAGCACGTATGTACCGGAATCAAGATGCCCTGAATATGCTCTGATATATGCGAGACGTCCGACGTACGGATCGGTCGCAATCTTGATAACAAGACCGCAGAAAAGCTCCGTACTCTTCGGCTTGAGGGTGACTTCCTTGTCGTTGTGCATGTTCGTGGCCTTGGTGTCACCGACATCGAGCGGTGAAGGAAGGTAACGCATCACATTGTCGAGAAGGAACTGCACACCCTTGTTCTTGAATGAAGAACCGCAGCATGCCGGAACTATCTGCATGGAGATGGTACCCTTGCGGATGGCACTGATGATCTCCTCCTCCGTGACGGACTCGGGATCCTCGAAGTACTTCTCCATCAGGGCATCATCGCACTCGGCAGCAGCCTCCACAAGTTTGTCGCGCCAGAAGGCTACGGCATCGGTCATGTCGGAAGGCACTTCACCATACTCGAAGTTCTCAAGACCCTCACCATTGTTGTAGATGATGGCCTTCTTGGTAATGAGATCCACGATACCGGTGAAATTCTCCTCGGCTCCGATAGGGAGGCAGAGCGGGACGGCGTGTGCTCCGAGCTTGGTATGTATCTCCTCGACACATGCCAGGAAATCGGCGCCGACGCGGTCCATCTTGTTCACATAGGCAATCTTCGGCACACCGTACTTGTCAGCCTGGCGCCATACAGTCTCTGACTGAGGCTGTACGCGGCCTACTGCGCAGAAAGTAGCGATTGTACCGTCCAACACTCTGAGGGAACGTTCGACCTCAACTGTGAAATCGACGTGGCCCGGAGTATCGATAAGGTTAATCTGATATACCTGACCGCCATAGTGCCAGAATGCAGTGGTGGCAGCAGAGGTGATCGTGATACCCCTCTCCTGCTCCTGCACCATCCAGTCCATCGTCGCCGCTCCCTCATGTACCTCACCGATCTTGTGTGTCTTCCCGGTATAGTAGAGGATACGCTCAGATGTGGTGGTCTTACCGGCATCGATGTGAGCCATGATACCGATATTACGTGTGTATTTCAGATTTCTTTTAGCCATTTGACTGAATTCTTAAACTAAAAGCGGAAATGTGCAAATGCCTTGTTAGCCTCTGCCATTCTGTGCATATCCTCCTTGCGCTTGAAGGCACCACCTTCATTGTTGTAAGCGGCAAGAATCTCTGCACAAAGTTTTTCAGCCATTGAGCGGCCGGAACGCTTGCGGGCGAAGTTTATCATATTCTTCATAGAAAGCGAAACTTTTCTTTCCGGTCTCAACTCAGTAGGCACCTGGAAGTTAGCTCCACCGATACGGCGTGACTTGACCTCGATCTGAGGGGTTACGTTCTCGAGAGCCTTCCTCCAAATATCTAGAGGAGCCTTGTCAGAATCTTTCATCTTCTCGCCTACCAAATCAATGGCATCGTAAAAAATAGAATACGCGATACTCTTCTTTCCCTGCAACATAAGATTGTTCACGAAACGTGTAACCTCCACGTCGTGGAACTTAGGATCAGGAAGTAGAATCCTCTTCTTAGGCTTTGATTTTCTCATTGTTTTGAAAAATTAAAAAATTAAACCATCCTTCAGGCAATTACTTCGGCCTCTTGGCGCCATAGAGGGAACGTGACTGAGTACGTCCTTCTACACCAGCGGTATCCAAAGCTCCTCTAAGGATGTGGTAACGTACACCTGGAAGGTCCTTTACACGACCACCACGGACGAGCACGATTGAGTGCTCCTGGAGGTTGTGGCCCTCGCCAGGAATGTAGGCATTGACCTCTTTAGAATTCGTGAGACGTACACGGGCAACCTTACGCATTGCTGAGTTAGGTTTCTTAGGGGTAGTTGTGTAAACCCTAAGGCATACGCCACGCTTCTGAGGACAAGCATCCAACGCACGGGACTTGCTTGATACTTCAGCAGCCTCGCGTCCTTTGCGAACCAATTGTTGAATTGTTGGCATAAATGGTTATAAATAAATAAAATAAATATAAGCCCCCGAATTTGGGGGCTGCAAATATAGTAAAAATAACTCAGTTCACAAAAGTTATCTATATAGGATAACCCACTTTCTGCTGTATAGGGGTAATATCTATGGTCTGTACAGGATTCCTGCCTGCAAGACATGCCGCGATACCGGCCGCCTGACCGAGTTCGAGGAACACAGGCTCCATGCGGATGGAACCGAATGCAATATGGCTGGAGGACAGGCAGACAGGAACCAGAAGATTGGTGCACTCCTCCCGTTTCGGAGTGATGCTCCTATATGATATAGGATAAGGCATTCCGCCTCCGATCTCGACATCTCCTTCATTCTTGACCATCAGCTTGCCGTCCTTCTCGATCACCATTCGCTCGCAGTTGTGGGAATCCATCTGGTAGGCTGCATATCCGATTCCGTCCGGAATCTCGGCCTTGCCTTCACAGTCTTTCTGGGTTGCGACATATTCGCCTATCATGCGCCTTGCCTCACGGATATAAAGCTGATGGGTCCAGCCTCCGGTCTTGACGTATTCGTCTTTGGCATAGCCCCACTTGCGGATATAGTCCTGCAGGTTCTTCGGGACCCGCGGATCGCTGACATAGAACCAGAACAGTCCCAGGGTGTAGCTCTTATGGGCCGCGATGATTTCCTTCCTGCGTGCCCAGTCAGCCTCGGGATAGTCGTGGTTCATGCCTATCATGTCGCTGGAGAAAGCTCCGCGGTTGTTGATGTCCGTCTTGCCATTCGGCATTATGCTCCAGATGAAATAATTGCTGAGGACAGGGTCTGGATCGGCCTCGAGCACACGGACAAGCAGCTCGTACATCGAAGGATCGTAGTCGTCCGGCTTGGTGATAGGTATCTGGTTGTCCGGATCATCGGACATGCACACACGGTAGTTGTAAGCCTGCACATAGTTGTCGCCCGCACCTTCTTCCTTGATGGTCCATGGCTGGATACCCCAGAGGAGACCGCTGTCAGGATTGCCCTTCTCGACATACGGGTCGATCCCGTCAGGGAATTGGTGCCAGATTGAAAGATGGGATCCGTTCCACTGCTCACCATAGACCGAACTGTCCTCACGTCCTACATGATAGCTCACACCTGCCTTTGCCATAAGGTCCCCCTCATAGGTCACATCGATGAAGACGGGAGCCTTGACGGTGGCAGCCTCTCCGTCATCGGTGGTGCAGGTGATGGACTTTATGCGCGTGTCCTTCTTGTCGACCGATGTGAGATAGTATCCTTGCATGAGCGTGATATGGGGATCGTCAATGTATCCCATAAGGATATCCTCAGCGACATGGGGCTCGAAAGTCCACTGCTCATCGGTACCATAATACTTGCCAAGATCGCGATAGAACTGCCTGGCCATACCGATGATAGCCTGCTTGTTGCCTATGTCGGTGGCTCCGAGACCGCCTGTGGTCAGGCCTCCTATCGCCTGGTCCGGACATATGATCACTACATCGCGTCCTTCAAGGGCCGCCGCCTTGGCGGCTGTCACGGCAGCCGAGGTGCCGCCATAGATGCAGACATCAGTCTTGATGGTTGTGCCGGAGCCTCCGTCACACGAGAAAAGTACCGGCAGCGCACATAGTATTGAAAAGATTTTCTTCATGGTTCTTGAATTACGAACTGAATAGAGGCCGGCCTGAGCCGACCTCTATTAATATTAATCGCAGGATTAAAGGTATTTTACAAGCTCGGCATCCTTGGCGATAGCAGCCTTGAGGGAAGGATCCTTGGCTGCGGCCTGGTTTGCATATCCCTTTGCATTCTTTGAATCACCCTTGCGGGCAGCGATGATTGCGCGGATATAGTCAGCCTTTGCATCGTCACCGGTCACTGCAGCAGCAGCCTTGTCAACCTGTCCGTTGAGGAGGTATGCGACTGCTGAGTCATTGCCGTTTGAGCCGGCGAGCTTGCTTGCACCCTCGGCATAGTTGCCCTTGAGGATATCGAGCACACCGAGATTAGCCTTTGCATCTGCGGTGCCAGCCTGCTTGAAGAGGATGGCGGCAGCATCGTAGTTGCCCTTCTGGAACTGGCAGACGCCCTTTGCGTTGAGCACGTCAGGATCCGCTGACTTGATCTTGTTGAGATATTCGCCGGCCTTGTCAGGGTTGTTCTCGTCAAGGGCGAGGGCAGCGAGGTTGAAGTTGGCCTTCTCTGAGCCGAACTTGTCAGCTGCGCGCTTGTACATGGCCTCTTTGCGCTTGAGGTTGTCTGCGTTGGATGCAACCTTGAGGAGAGCGGTCTCATCGAGGGTTCCTATCGCCTTCTCAGCAAGCTCCTCAAGCTCGGCATCGGTGAAGTTCTGGTAGTCCACCTCGGTGATGAAGCGAGCACGGCGGAGGTCAGGGAAGACGCTCTTGCGGAGGTCTGTGTAAACCTGTGACATGTTCTTGATCTCCTTCTCGCGGATTGCAGGGTCGCTGTACATGGAGAGGACGCGGAGGATGAGATCCTTGTCCTCGAGGTTGGAGTTCTCGATAGCATCCTGGAAGCCTTCCCAGTCCTGACCGATACTCTTGATCTGGACATCGGCGGTCTCCTTGCTGTCAGAAATCTTTGTCCAAGCCTTCTGGGCTGAAGCGGCACGCTTGTCAGAGAGCTTCGCGTTGAGTTTCTGACCTCCTTCCGGAGAAGCGTATGCAACGATCTGCTGGCCTGCTACGGAATAGCGTGGATCTGATGCGATTGCATCGAGAGCTGCCTGGAGATCCTTGATTGAAGCAGAGCGGAGTTCGCTGTTCTTGACGTTTGCTGAGTTGACATCATACTTGATCTGTCCCTCGACAGCGGAGCGGATGACATACTGGTAGCCGTCGTCCTTCATTGTATAATGTCCGTTCTTTGAGATGAGATTCTGGGTGCAGATCACACCGTCAGCGACCTTGATGGCAGGGACCTCGATGCGCTTCTTGCCATAGAAGACAGTGCTGCGGAGTTCGAGATGTGACTGCTCGACACCTTTCTCGTATGCGAAAGCGGTATGCTCCTTGACGGTACCGCCCGCCTTTGTCACGAGCTTGTAGTTATCCTTGATCTTCTCTCCCTGATAGCAGAAAGGCTTTCCCTTCTGCTCGCCACCTTCATAGACGAGGACAGGGGTGACGACCATTACGGCCTTAGGGCTGAAGTATCCGGCAGGATAGGTGACGGTGAGGTCGGCAGGGATCTCGTCCCCGACGAGTGCGAGGACCTCAGGGTTGCACTGAATCTTGATGTTTTCGGCAAGCCTCATCTGCTCAGCACGTGACTTTGAGCATGATGCGGCGGCCACCACGAGTGCGGCAAGCGCAAGAACTTTGAAAATCTGTTTCATTATATAAAAGGTTAATATATCCCGAGCGAACGGTTAGCAGACAAAGATAAGATTTTTTCATTAACTTTGCATAGATATGGACAGCCAAGATTTACAAAGAATAAAAAATAAATTTGACATCATAGGCAACGACGAATCCCTCGCCCGTGCGATAGAGACTGCCGCTGCCGTAGCACCTACCGATCTGACGGTACTGATCACAGGAGAAAGCGGCGTCGGAAAGGAGGCTATCCCGAAGATAATCCACCAGTTCAGCCGCAGGCGCACGGGTAAATATCTTGCCGTGAACTGCGGTGCAATTCCGGAAGGGACCATCAATGCGGAACTGTTCGGACACGAGAAAGGAGCCTTCACGGGAGCCATAGGGGAACGCAAGGGATACTTCGAGGAGGCTGACGGCGGCACCCTGTTTCTCGATGAGATCGGCGAGCTCCCGAAAGAGACCCAGGCACTGCTGCTCAGGGTGCTCCAGAACGGAGAATTCATGAAGGTAGGGTCATCCAAGGTGGAGAAGACCGACGTGCGCGTCATCGCGGCCACCAATGTCAACCTGGCATATGCTGTCGCCACCGGCAAATTCCGCGAGGACCTTTATTACCGTCTGACAGGCATAAGCATCATGGTGCCGGCCTTGCGCGAGCGCAACAAGGACGACATATATCTGCTCTTCCGCAAGTTCACGTCCGACTTCGCCGAGAAATACGGGCTTTGCAAGGTGAGCCTCAACCACGATGCGATAGGCATCCTGACATCATACCGCTGGCCGGGCAACATACGGCAGTTGAAGAATGTCGCCGAAGCCATCACCGGTGTCGAGTCCCGCCCCGTGAGCCCGACCTCCGAAAGGATCGAGATAGGCCCTGCCACATTGGTGAAATATCTCCCGCAGGAAAAGGATTCCCTGCTCCCTGCAGCGCCAGGTGCCGAATCGGGCGGGATGAGCGATTCTGACAAGCAGATGATAATCAAGGCCTTGCTCGACCTTAAGCAGGAAGTGGACCACCTCAAGAGGGTAGTGGCAGGACAGGCACATTCGCAGGATGTCACCAGCATTCCGCGACTGGGAGATTATAACGAGCCCGACGAACAGCCCGGATACCAGGAAGCGGCAGCGGAGCCTGCCGACCTTTCCATCAGAAAGGCAAACGATGACCTCATAGAGAAATGCCTCGCGAAGCATGGCGGCAAAGTCAAACCGGCCGCAGCCGAACTCGGTATCTCAGAACGCACCATATACCGCAAGCTCGCTGAAAAGAAGAACAGATGAAAAGACTGTCAGTCATACTCGTAGCGGCCATGGCCCTGTGCTCATGCGGCATCTACTCATTCTCCGGCACCAACATCGGTCCGGACGTCAACACCATAACCATCAACTATTTCGAATACAAGGCCCTGAAGGTCAATCCGTCGCTCAGCAACGACATCACGGAAGCGGTCCGCAGCCAGTTCCGCAGGATGACCAGGCTCGAGCAGGTGGACATGGACGGAGATCTCGAGATCACAGGAGAAGTGGTGGGATACGATGTCAGCGCCACCGCCATCACTGCGGATGAAGTCGCCGCGCAGAACCGCCTCACCGTCACCGTGAAGGTCAGTTTCTCCAACAAGAAGGCACCGGAAGAGGATTTCGACGGCAAAACCTTCTCGGCATACGCCGACTACGACTCCACCCAATCGCTCGATGCGGTGGAATCCAGCCTCTGTACGGAAATCATAGACAAGATAGTGGAAGACATATTCAACGCTACTGTAGCCCAATGGTAGGAAGCATAGACATACACAAACTCAACATGGAGGAGCTCACGGGAGTCGTGAGTATGTATCCATGGTATGCAGGCGCACTGAAGGAACTCTGCGTCAGGATGGCCGGCATGGGAGCTCTCTCCGAAAGCCTCATATCCCAGACAGCGCTCCACATAGGATCAAGAAAGATCCTGTCCGACCTGGTAAGGGAAGGACGCAAGACGGACTATTCCGACAAGGATGCAGCAAGGCTGGTGGAGGAAATGATCACTCCGGGAAAAAGCAGCGGCCGCCAGATATTCGTCGTCGGCGGGGATTACTTCTCCCAGAACCAGTATGACAACGTACGCCGCACCGACGACAACATCTTTTCAAAATTTGCAAAAGAGTCCAAACTTGAAGGATACCAAGAGCCCGAGAATGAATCCGTTGGGGATTTCTGCACCGAAACTTTGGCCCAGATTTACCTCGAACAGGATTATCCTGAGCAGGCAAAGGATATTTATTCAAAGTTAAGTTTGCGATATCCGGAAAAAAGTGTTTACTTTGCAGCCCTTATCGACGAAATAAATAAAAAGAATAACTGATATGAACACATTGTTTACAATCCTGACCGTGCTCGTCATCATTGCAGCCATCCTCCTCATCATCGTCGTTCTCCTCCAGAACGGCAAGGGCGAGGGACTTGCAAGCAACTTCGTTGCAGGTAACCAGACCTTCGGAGTACGCCAGACAGCAGACCTCCTCGAGAAGGTGACATGGATCCTCGTAGCATTCATCCTCGCACTTTCAATCATCTCCGCATTCACCACCGGTACCAACGGCGCCGACATGGATATCACTGACAAGATCGAGAATGTGGCTACCGACCAGCAGCCTGCTTTCCCTTCAGCGCCTATCGCCACTGAAGCTCCAAGCACTGAGTCAAGCAACTAGTTCATACTCAAGATAAAGGAAGGGCTGCTCCGATTGAAGCAGCCCTTTTTCTATACATTCCTGACAAGCGTTGCACCGTCCCGGACGTCCACCTCGATCGTGGAATCCTTGTGGATGCGGCCTTCCAGTATCTCCCTGGCGAGCTGGTTGACAAGTTCGCGCTGTATCAGGCGTTTCACCGGACGGGCGCCGTACGCCGGGTCATAGCCGTTCTCGACCATATCGTCCTCGAAGGCACGGGTGAATGACAGATTCACATTATCCTCAGCGAGTTTCGCCTTGAGTATATCCATCTGGATGCGCACTATCTCCCTTATGTCATCCTTGCTCAACTGGTCGAATACCACGATCTCATCTATCCTGTTGAGGAATTCCGGGCGCATGCGCAGCCTGAGTTCCTCCTCCTTGAGGTTGGAGGTCATGATGAGGATGGTGTTCTTGAAGTCCACCGTGCGGCCCTTGTTGTCCGTCAGACGTCCGTCGTCGAGTACCTGAAGCAGGATGTTGAATACATCCGGATGCGCCTTTTCGATCTCGTCCAGAAGTATCACGGAATACGGCTTGCGGCGCACGGCCTCGGTAAGCTGGCCGCCTTCGTCATATCCCACATATCCCGGAGGCGCACCGACAAGACGGCTCACGGTGTGGCTTTCCTGATATTCGCTCATATCTATACGCGCCATCATGGTCTCGTCATTGAAAAGGAATTCCGCCAGGGCCTTCGCAAGTTCGGTCTTTCCGACTCCGGTGGTGCCGAGGAAGAGGAATGAACCTATCGGCCTGTGCTCGTTGCTGAGGCCGGCACGGCTGCGGCGCACTGCGTCCGACACCGCTTCTATGGCCTTGTCCTGCCCGACGACCCTCTTGTGAAGTTCGCTTTCCATGCGGAGAAGTTTCTCCTTCTCGCTTTCGAGCATCCTGTTTACAGGTATGCCGGTCCAGCGCGCTACCACTTCGGCAATGTCGGACGGTGTCACGGCCTCGGTGATGATTGGGTCCTTGATGGAAGCCTGACGTGCAGTCAGTTCATCTATGCGAGCCTGCGCCGCCGCCATGCGTCCGTAACGGAGTTCGGCCACCTTGCCGTAATCCCCGCTGCGCTCGGCGATCGCGGCCTCGCGTTTCAGGTCTTCAATCTCCTGGCGCTTGTTGTTGAGTTCGGTCACTATGCCCTTCTCCTCATCCCAGCGCTTGGTGAGGGCATCCCTTTCCGCCTTGCTGCGGGCGAGGTCTTCGTCTATCTTCTCGGATTTGAGGCTTACGCCCTCGCGCTTGATAGCCTCTTTCTCTATCTCCAACTGACGTATGCGGCTGTTGAGGTCGTCGATAGGCTCCGGGACGGAGTTCATCTCCAGACGGAGTTTGGAAGCAGCCTCGTCCACGAGGTCGATGGCCTTGTCCGGGAGGAAGCGGTTGTTGATGTAGCGGTGGCTGAGATTGACCGCCGCGATGAGTGCGTCATCCTCGATGCTGACCCTGTGGTGGTTCTCATATTTCTCCTTTAGTCCGCGGAGTATGGCTATGCTCTCCGCCGGTGAAGGCTCGTCCACCATCACTTTCTGGAAACGGCGTTCGAGGGCCTTGTCCTGCTCGAAGTACTTCTGGTACTCATCGAGGGTGGTGCTGCCTATCGTACGGAGTTCTCCCCGGGCCAGTGCCGGCTTGAGGATGTTGGATGCATCCATCGCTCCGCTGCTGCGTCCCGCGCCCACAAGGGTGTGGATCTCATCGATGAAGAGTATGATCTCCCCGTCGGATTCCACAACCTCCTTGACCACGCCCTTAAGGCGCTCCTCGAATTCTCCCTGATATTTCGCACCCGCTATGAGCGCACCCATATCCAGGGAGAAAACCTTGCGGCTCTTCAGGTTCTCCGGGACCTGTCCATTGACTATCTTCGTGGCTATGCCTTCGGAAATCGCGGTCTTTCCGACTCCCGGTTCACCCACGAGGATCGGGTTGTTCTTGGTCCTGCGGCTGAGTATCTGCAGGACACGGCGTATCTCCTCGTCCCGTCCTATGACGGGATCGAGCTTGCCTTTTGCAGCGGCCTCGTTGAGGTCCACTGCGTATTTGCTCAGGAATTCGTATTTCTTTTCCATAGTTCGCTTTTTATGATTCCGTCAGCGAAACGAATCAACTTATGTTCCACTGACAAAATGTCACAAGATGCGGCTATAGTTTTTTTGACGAATAGAAGTTATTTTTGTGTAGTTATCAATCCGCTTTTCATCATGACACTTTTTACGGAATGCCTTTTCGAGTTCATCGGCACGATGGTTCTTATTCTTTTAGGTGACGGCGTGGTCGCCTGCACTTCCCTCGACAAGTCAAAGGGAAAAGGAGCAGGATGGGTGGTCGTCACCCTGGCCTGGGGCTTTGCTGTCATGGTCGGCGTGTTCATCGCCGGTCCGTACACCGGAGCCCACCTCAACCCCGCCGTCAGCCTCGGACTCGCCGCAGCCGGCAAGTTCGCATGGAGCAAGGTCGCCGCATACTGCGTGGCACAGATCCTCGGAGGTCTGACCGGAGGCGTGCTGGTATATCTTTTCTATAAGGATCATTTCGACGCTACGGACGATGCCGACGCAAAACTCGGCTGCTTCTCCACCATTCCGGCCATACGCAACAAGGGCCGCAATTTCTTCTGCGAGGTGGTCGGCACATGGCTGCTGGTATTCATCATCCTTGCTCTGTCCACGGCGGAGCAGACTCCTGCCGTCGGGCTTGGAGGAGTTGGCGCCCTACCTGTGACGATGCTCATCATGGCGATAGGCATGTCACTCGGCGGTGCCACAGGATATGCCATCAACCCCGCCCGTGACCTCGGTCCGCGCATCGCACACGCAATACTTCCTATCAAGGGAAAGAGGGACAGCGACTGGGACTACAGCTGGGTACCTGTAGCCGGACCGCTCGTCGGCGCTCTCGTCGCCGCCGGCATGTTCCTGCTGATGTTCTAGAGAGGCGGGATACTGGCGTCTCCCCGGAGCGAAGTGCCTTCCATACAAGCAGACGACGCCCCTTTCGGGGGAATGCTTGTCCGGGAGGCACTTCGCTTCGGGGAAGGTAGCACGGGATGCCGAATCGAGTTCGGCATGACGCACTGTCGGCATAAAAACTATTTGATATACTTCCGGATTTCGGATTCGGGTATCCGTGTAAGAGCGGCTAACTGGCGAAACGATAGACGGTATGAGGAACGCAGGTCCTGGGCGATGCTGAGGCGCTGCCCGGTGCTGAGGTGCATAGTGGTCCGCTTCCCGAAGAGTGCCATGCAGCGGTCCTGGCAGATGCGCCTGGCCTCCAGGTCCTCCATCGTGATGCCACGTACAGAGGCCATGGTCCGACGCACAATCTCATCCCTCGACTTGCTGCTGGCCAGAAAAGCCCGGAAACAGTTGTGGGTCCTGAATATGCTTTCGTACCCTGAGATATCGATATAGCTTTCCGGATGGATGATACCGTTGACGACAATCCATTGCGAAGGCATTGGAACCTTGGTATTGCAGATGCGCCATTGGTCCTGAAGGGAGAATGACCCAAGTTCCCGACGCCTGTGGAGTGCACCATGATAGTCATGGTCCCAGGGGAGGATAGATCCCGGCTTGCGGAAATAGAGAGCTCCCGTACCGTACAGATAATCGTAAGGAAGAACCGGCTTGCCGTCTTTTGTAGCCTGAATGATCACATAGATGGCAGCATTCATCAGGTACGATTCATCATCAATCCCGCACAGTTCCGGATTCAGCGCAACTCCATCGGACGACCCGCGATGTCTGGTAATGAACCTGATCGAGAGATCTTTGTACCGCTGCTTGAAATTATCGGCCTGGTCCTGCGTACCCCTCAGCAGGACATGCGGGTGAGAATCTTCAATCGAAGCAGCCAGGACACGGACCCCGGACAAATGCGCACACACAGCGATTCTGTTAAGCGCGGCCTTGAAATCGTTTTCCTCAGTGACGAAATTCCTCGCGTCGTCACCATTCGCAAACATGTGGTAGTATCTCTCCATAATTATCTCCCGCCTCAAGCCTCCCCTTCGTTGGTGACTGTCCGGTCCATGCAAATGTACGGAATTCGAGAATAGAAATCAAGTTATGGCGATGTGCAATGGAACGCTTTCAAATGGGGGATGGACGTAACTTGAAGCCCCTATAAGCGCGTCAAGTTATGCTAGACCCACCTGTAGTGCATTTTCGCGTAACCCGACCCTCGGACCCGCGCTTGTTGATGGGGGCGCTGCCCCCATAACGTCCCCCGCGGCTTCCGGCCTACCGACATCGGCCTCCGTCCCGGTCTCCGCCGGGCGCGTTGAGACGCGCTTTGAGCTCGCGGGCAGGACCTCTCTGCCATAAACGCCGAACGACAGCCACAAGGACTGTCGTTCATCGTTGGAGCGGAAAACGGGGCTCGGACCCGCGGCATCGCACGGCGATGCCTTTGCTACTACGTTACCCCCCTGCCAGCTAACGCTGACTTTCCCCCTCGGGGGGACGGTTTCGGTCGCGGGGGCTTGTTCCTGCCTGCATTCAAAGCAAAAAGGACAACCTTGTCGGCTGTCCTTTTCGCTTTGAGCGGAAAACGGGGCTCGGACCCGCGACCTCAACCTTGGCAAGGTTGCGCTCTACCAACTGAGCTATTTCCGCGTTTCGGGACTGCAAAGATAGACAAGAAATTTGAAATCCCAAAAATATTTTCAAAAAAGTCTGGTTTTTCGAATCCACAGCCTGGCCATCTTCAAATGGCCCTGCGGGGTAGGATGGACACCGTCCCAGGTCCAGTAATTCCTGTCCCCGGACTTGTCGGTGGCAAGCAGGCCGTCCATCAGCTCCGCAAAATCCACACAGGTCAGTCCATACTCCGAAGCAAGCCTGCGGACTATCACGACAAGATTGTCAACTTCAGCACGGCGCACATCATAGGCGGCATGGCGGCCGGTGGCCCCGCGCTTCTCAAGGAAAGGTGTGCAAAGCACAATGCGGCATTCCGAATTTGCAGCAAGTATCCTGTCAAGCACCGAACGGTACTCCTTTTCCCAGGACGCATAGTCGAAAGTGCCGTTCGATCTATGGGTATCGTTCACTCCTATCAGGATGGAAACCACATCCGGCCGGACGCTGAGCACTTCGCTCTCCAGGCGCTTCGAGATCCCATATACAGTATCACCGCTGATGCCCCTGTTGTAGAATCTGAGATGCTTCTTCGGATATTTCGCCATATAGTAGGCCATGCATTCGGCCTGGAAACCATGACCGTAGATATGGTTCATGTCATAGTTGCTGCGCTCCCTGGCCGGTCTTCCACCGCCACCACCCCAGTTGCCGTCCGTGATGGAGTCCCCGAGGAACACTACTTTCATACCGGGTTTGTCACCCCACCCGTTCTCCCGGAGGACAGCGGCGGCATTCTCCGCCATTACCTTTGCCCCCGCCTCGTTAGGATGCACCCCGTCCCGGACGAAGAAGTCCGCCTTCCCCTTCAGCACGGAATTGTTGTCAATGATTTCCAGCCAATGATTGTCAGCAAGACCCTTGATGGTAGGAATCACCGAAGATGTGACTATACTGTCCGTGATGCCCCCTGCGTCGGTGATTACCGGGGGCGGGAGGCACACATAGATGTCGGGGCAGGAAGGAGTGGTCTTCCACTCGCGTATCATGTGGTCATAGTCAACCCGGAAGATATCCGGATTCCAGTTCTGCGGCTTGGTGTCATTGGTGCCGAGCTGGATGATCACGATGTCCGGGAGGAAGGCCTTGGCATCGGCGTACATCCGCTCGCTCATATAAGGGTAATCTCCGCAGGAGGACATGGTGCGGCCGTTGATTCCGAAGTTCACGACCTCGTACCCGTCGCCCAGGATGTCCTGCAGCACGGCAGGATAACTGTCGTTGTCCCTGTCTTCAATGCCTGCCCCATAGGTGATGCTGTCCCCGATGCAGGCTACACGGACCGGATTGGACGCAAAACCCTCGCATGCGATGAGCAGTGCGAGGGCTAAGAACATTCTACGCATATTTATACTTCGATTGCAGTGTCGAACTCTTCGAGGAAGCGCATGTCATTCTCGAAATAATGGCGGAGGTCGTTGACCCTCCACTTGAGCATGGCGATACGCTCAAGTCCCATTCCGAAGGCGAATCCGCTGTACTTCTTCGAATCTATACCGCTGGCCTCCAGGACGTTTGGATCCACCATGCCGCAGCCGAGAATCTCGAGCCAGCCGGTACCCTTGCAGATGTTGCAGCCCTTGCCGTGGCAGATGTTGCAGCTCACGTCCACCTCTGCGGAAGGCTCGGTGAACGGGAAGTAAGACGGACGCATGCGGATCTCGGTCTCAGGGCCGAACATCTCCCTTGCAAAGAGGAGGATGGCCTGCTTGAGGTCGGCGAAAGTCACGTCCTCATCAATATAAGGGCCCTCCACCTGATGGAAGATACAGTGTGCGCGGGCGCTGATGGCTTCGTTGCGGAAGACACGGCCCGGACAGATGACGCGAATCGGGACCTTCATCTTCTCCATGGCACGGACCTGCACGGACGAAGTGTGGGTGCGGAGAAGGAGAGGATTAGGATGTCCGGTGGACACGAAGAATGTGTCCTGCATATCGCGGGCAGGGTGGTTCGGAGGGAAATTGAGGGCTTCGAACACATGGTAGTCGTCCTCGACCTCCGGTCCCTCGGCGACATCGTAGCCGAACTTGCGGAAGATATCGACTATCTCCTGGCGGACGATGCTGACAGGGTGGCGTGAGCCCAGTTCGAAACTGTCGCCCGGCATGGAGAGGTCAACCTTCGGCTCATCACCGGCGCCCTCTTCCACTATGCTTGCCTTAAGCTCGTCTATCCTTGCCTGTGCGGTCTGCTTCAATTCGTTCAACGGACGGCCGAACTCCTTCTTGAGCTCCTTGTCAACCGTACGGAACTCATCGAAAAGTGCCGTAATGCTGCCTTTCTTGCCGAGGAATTTCACCCTGGCTTCCTCTACGTCCTTCTGGGTCTTGCAATCAAGTGCGCCCAGTTCGGCGAGTATCCTGTCAATATCTTCGTGCTTCATATGTCTTATTGGTTCTTTGCCGCACGCTTGTCACGCGCTTTTTTCTCCTTGGCCGCACCGGCCTTGTTGTACTTGGCCCACTGCTCTTCATCAAGAATCTTCTGGATGGCAACATAGGTGGCCTCCAGCCATTTGTCGCTTACCTTGGTATAAGCGTCGATATTGGACACCTTGGCCTCGTTGAGCTTCATCATCTCGTCCTTGCGGCCGTTGAAATTGTGGGTCAGGATGGAATCCATGTAGAAGGCCTGCCAGTCCTCAAGGTCCAGGAGGTTGGTGTACCTGTCGACTTCCTTGTCTATCGCCTCGCGGAGCTGCTTCTCCATCTCAGCCTCGTCAGGCTTCTGCTGCTGGGCCATTGCGAAAAATGGGATCAGCAGGGCTACTATGATTGATAAAAATTTCATAGATTTGTAATTCAAAACACGCAAATTTAATAAAGAAAAGATAAAATGAGAAAATTTCTGCTCACTCTCATCGCCTTGACTGCAATTGCAGCCGGTCGCACAGATGCTTGTACCAATATTATCGTCTCCAAAGGCGCCAGCGCTGACGGATCATGCATGGTCTCCTATGCAGCCGATTCCCACTGGCTCTTCGGCGAGCTGTACTTCCATCCTGCCGCTGACTACAAGCCGGGAGCAAGGCTTGCCGTGACAGAATGGGACACCTACAAACCGATGGGTGACATCGCACAGGTCGGACACACCTACCAGACCGTCGGCAACATGAATGAGCATCAGCTCATCATCGGCGAGACCACCTGGGGAGGCAGGGGCGAGCAGGTGGACAACACCGCAATCATAGACTACGGCAGCCTCATCTACATCACCCTGCAGAGGGCTAAGACCGCACGCGAGGCCATCCAGACCATAGTTGACCTCACCAACGAATATGGATACGCCTCCGGCGGAGAATCATTCTCCATCGCTGACACGGAAGAGACATGGATAATGGAACTTGCGGGCAAGGGCCCCGGCAACAAGGGCATAGTATGGGTAGCGCGCCGCATCCCTGACGGATATGTCTGCGCACACGCCAACCAGGCCAGGATCACACGTTTCCCTCTGGATGACAAGGAGAACACCCTGTATGCCCCGGATGTCATCAGCTTCGCACGCGAGAAGGGCTGGTTCGACGGCCCTGACGAGGAGTTCAGCTTCCGCGATGCATACAACCCTCTGGATTTCAGCGGCGCACGAGGCTGCGACGCACGCGCATGGAGCGCATTCAACATCCTCTGCGACGGCCAGTTCACCTACGAGGAGAATGGCGTGGAAGTCACCCGCCCAGCCTCCGACTGGCTTGAGTACGCCATGGGACATGACCTGAAGGGTGAAATGCCTCTCTGGGTCAAGCCGACCCGCAAGATCACGATGAAGAACGTGGCCGACGTCATGCGCGACCATTATGAGGGCACTCCTATGGACATGCGCACCGATATCGGTGCCGGCGGCAACGCCTGCCCGTACCGCTGGCGTCCGATGGATTTCTCATGGGAAGGCAAGACTTACGTGAACGAGCGCGCCATCGCAACGCAGCAGACCGGATTCTGGTTTGTCGGACAGGCACGCGGCTGGCTCCCTGACGTGATAGGAGCGCTGGTATGGTTCGGCTGCGACGATGCCGCAACGTCTTATCTTACTCCGGTTTACATCAACACGCAGGAGATTCCTGAGTGCATCCGCGTCGGCAATGGTGACCTCCTCCATTATTCCGCTACCTCCCAGTTCTGGATCAACAACCGTATCACCAACGCCTGCTACAGGATGTACGACAAGATGGAGCCTATGGTGCGGGCGGAGATAGACAAGTTCGAACTCAGCCAGCAGAACGAGAAGATACCGCAGATGGACGAAGCCATGCTCAAGCTGTACAACGGCAACGGCAAGCAGTCCGGTCAGAAGGGTGCGGTCAAGAAAATTGTGCGCAGCCTGACCGACTACTCCGTCGGGACAGCCCAGAAGCAGTTCGCGCTGTGGGCAGGACTTGAAGAGACCCTGACGGTGAAATTCATCGACGGAAACGTGAAGGCTCAGGAGGCTGACGGCAGTTTCAAGCACTCAAAGTACAATTCCGGCACTCCGGACGGCCTTGAACAGCCGGGATACACCGACAAGTGGAAAGAGGCTGTGGCCAAGGACCACGGCAGTGTGATCGAAGTCAAATAATCACTAAAAACATAACATGAAAAGAATCGCAGTTTTAGCTATTGCATTGCTCGCATCGGCAGCAGTTTACGCACAGGAAGAGAAGAAAGCCGAGCAAGTCACAGGCACTGTCTGTGAAGTTGTCCTCGCACAGCCACAGGGATCATACACCCCGTCATTCAAGGTTGACGGCAAGGAGATCAAGGTCAGGAACGTCATCCTAATGATAGGCGACGGCATGGGCCTCGGAGCAGTCACAGCAGCATTCTATGCCAACGGTGGAGAACTCACCATGATGAACCTCAAGACCATGGGACATGTACGCACACAGTCCGCAAGTGACTTCACCACCGACTCAGCCGCATCCGGCACCGCATATGCCTGCGGCCAGAAGACCACCAACGGATTCGTCGGAATGAACCCGGACAAAGCACCTATCGCCAACATCCCTGAGCAGATCGCTTCTCTCGGATACGCATGCGGTGTCGTCTCATCAGATGACGTACACGGAGCAACCCCTGCGGCATTCTTCGCACACCAGGCCGAGCGCGGCGCATCCGACGAGATCTGGGCCGACCTTCCTGCAAGCAAGCTTGACTTCATCTCAGCCGGCACACAGAAGAAATTCGAAACCCTCCCGCTCAAGACCCAGGACGCCATCAAGGGCAAATTCTCAGTCGTCTATTCCCCTGAGGAGGCCAACGCCTTCACAGGCTCCAAGTCCCTCATGTATCTCCCTGAGACCGTAGAGACCGGCAAGCGCGGAGAATACCTCCCCGAGACCACCGAAATGGCCATCAACTACCTCTCCAAGAAGAGCAAGAAGGGTTTCTTCCTCATGGTCGAAGGCGCCCGTATCGACAAGAACTCACACAGTAACGACTTCGAAGGCTGCGTGAAGGAGACGCTTGACTTCGACAAGGCTATCGAAGCAGCAGTCCGCTTCGCAGAAAAGGACGGACATACCCTCGTCATCATCAGCGCAGACCACGAGACCGGAGCACTCAGCCTCCGCAGCGGAGACATCGAAGAGAACACGATCAAGTGCGTCTATGTCTCAAAAGGACACTCTCCTATCACTGTGCCTCTCTTCGCATACGGACCTAAATCCCGTCACTTTGCCGGGACACAGCACAACAGCGATGTCAGCAATAAAATCGTAGAAATCCTGAGTAAGTAAAAAATACTTGCAAAACAAAGATTTTATCGTAACTTTGTCGTCCCGTTTGGGAAACCAGAAGGGACGGAACAGGAGGGGTGGGTGAGTGGCTGAAACCACCAGTTTGCTAAACTGACGTACCCGATTAGGGTACCACGAGTTCGAATCTCGTCCCCTCCGCTGATATGTGGCTCTGAGTTATCTCAGGGCCATTTTTCGTAAAAGTTACCCCAGAAATTACCCCATTTTTGGTCTAAATTTCATCAAAAAAGTTGCTCGCAGTTGAG
>JAZRXV010000098.1:0-10610 GCA_045600405.1 Candidatus Cryptobacteroides sp. | reverse complement strand
CTGGTTCGATGCCCCTATCGGATATATATCCAACACAAGGGAGATACTTCCTGACACCTGGGAGAAATGGTGGAAGGACCCTGAGACCAAACTCGTACATTTTATCGGCAAGGACAATATCGTATTCCACTGCATAGTGTTCCCGTCCATGCTGAAGGCATATGGCGGTTATATCCTTCCGGAGAACGTGCCTGCAAACGAATTCCTCAATCTTGAGGGGGACAAGATCTCGACGTCGCGCAACTGGGCCGTCTGGGCCCATGAGTACCTGCAGGACTTCCCAGGCAAGCAGGATGTGATGAGGTACGTGCTTACCGCAAATGCCCCGGAGACAAAGGACAATGATTTCAGCTGGAAGGATTTCCAGACGCGCAACAACAGCGAACTTGTCGCGATATTCGGCAACTTCGTCAATCGTGCAGTCGTGCTGACCCACAAGTATTTCGGTGGAAAGGTCCCTCCATGCGGAGCTCTGCAGGACATTGACAAGGAGGTTCTCGGCGCCATTCCGGGCATCCGTGAGGCCATAGAGAAGAATATCGAAAACTATAAATTCCGCGAAGCGCTGAAGGAGGCCATGAACCTTGCACGTCTCGGCAACAAATATATTTCCGATACGGAGCCGTGGAAAGTTGCCAAGACTGACATGGACCGTACCGGGACCATACTCAATGTTTCTCTCCAGATATGCGCTGACCTGGCAATGGCTTTCGAGCCATTCACTCCGTTCGCGGCGGAGCGTCTCCGCAAGATGCTGGATGTCACCCTTGACTGGAACGTCCTGGGACGTCCTACCATCCTAAACCCGGGCCATCAGCTTGGAGAAGCCGAACTCCTGTTCGCGAAGATAGAGGACGCCGAGATTGACAGGCAGTTGGAAAGGCTTGCCTCCATCCGTGCCGAACGTGAGGCGGCAGAGAAGGCAGAGGCTGCGAAGAAGGTGGCCCCTCAGAAGGAGGAGTGTACTTTCGAGGACTTTGAGAAGATGGACATCCGCACTGCAACCGTGCTAGAGGCCGAGAGGGTTCCGAAGACGGACAAGCTGCTGAAACTCACCATTGACACGGGTATCGACAAGAGGACAATAGTGTCGGGCATCGCCGAATACTACACTCCGGAGGATATGCTTGGCAAGCAGATATGCATCCTTGCCAATCTCAAGCCGCGCACCATCCGCGGCATTGAAAGCCACGGCATGATCCTGATGGCGAAACAGGGGGACGGTAAGATGCGTTTCGTCACGCCTCAGGAGCCTCTTGCGAATGGCTCTGAGATAGGATAGACGCGTTATGTTCGGCCTGTGCCCGTTCAACTGATACGGAGCGTCTGAGGACGAATCCGCTTCCAAGGTATTTCACTCTGACATCCTCGTCGCTTGCGAGCTGCTCAGGTGTGCCTTTCTGCAGGATTGTCCCTTCATAAAGCAGATAGGCACGGTCCGTGATTGCAAGGGTTTCACCTACGTTATGGTCGGTGATGATGACCCCGATGTTGCGGTATTTGAGTTTGGCGATGATGTACTGGATATCCTCCACGGCAATCGGGTCGACACCGGCGAAAGGTTCGTCCAGAAGGATGAACTTCGGGTCGATGGCGAGCGCACGGGCGATTTCACAGCGGCGCCTTTCGCCTCCTGACAACTGGATGCCGAGGCTCTTGCGGACCTTCGAAAGGTTGAACTCGTCGATGAGGGCCTCCAGCCTTTCCTTCCTCTCTCCCTTGGTCATGTCTGACAGCTCCATGACGGACATGATGTTGTCTTCGACCGACATCTTGCGGAACACCGATGCCTCCTGAGGGAGATAGCCGACGCCTTTCTGGGCACGCTTGTACATCGGAAGCCCGGTGATCTCCTCGTCATCGAGGAAAATATGTCCGTCATTAGGCACGACCTGTCCTGTGATCATGTAGAAACTTGTGGTCTTTCCTGCACCGTTCGGTCCGAGGAAACCCACGATCTCACCCTGGTTGACTTCCATGGATACGCCCTTCACGACAGTGCGGACGCCGTATTTTTTGACAAGATTTTCGCAGCGGAGTTTCATATGTTTAAATGTCGAGTCCGAGGTCGGCCACGAATTCGCGCACCTCAGGATTGTTCTTGATAAGGAATTCGGCTTTTTCAGCCGGCATATATATTACCTGTTCCTGCTCTTCCTCCGGAATCACGGCAGCACACAGACGGACCTTTGCGCTGTCCGCCAGGGTACGCATGCGCCCTTCCAGTTCATGGAGCATCTTCTCCTCGATCCATTTCTTCTGTGCTTCATTCGTGACCGAGAATTCAACTATCTTATTGCCTTCCTCCTCCCGGATATCCAGTTTGGCGTTGGCCAGTGCATTGGCCAGGCGCGGCTGGGCTGTCTGGGCGGCGAGTTCCTGCCATTTTTCTCTCAGAAGTTCTTCTGAAGGCAGTTTCTCTTCCTTGACATCCTCCTCGACCGGCATCACCACTACGTCATCCTCGTTCATAAGGGATTCAAGTGACAGGGACGATCCGGACTTCTGGGGACGCTTCCTCTGCACTTTGGCAGGCGCAGGCACCGCAGGGGCCTGTGCCGGAGCGGGTTCCGGTTCCGGTATTTCCATCTTTGCGGACTCCGGCTTTATGGCAGGAGTTTCAGCCTTGACGGGTGCTTTTGCAGGCGGCGCTGCTGCAGGAGCAGTCTGGGCTGCAGCCGCCTCCGCAGGTATGCCTCCCAGGAAAGCAAGCCTCATCAGGGCATATTCTATATGCAGGCGCTGGTTGGCGGCGGCACAGTATCCCGCTTCGCATTGGGTCGTTATGCCGAGAGCGTCGAAGAGGAACTTGACAGGGCACCGGGATGCCTGTTCAGTATATCTTTGCTTCAGTGAGCCGGGCAGGTCAAGGAGTGAATCCAGACCACCTGTCCTGCAGACGAGAAGGTCCCGGAGATGCGAACTCAGGGATGAAACGAAATGCAGGGCGTTGAAACCCCTGGACAGTATCTCATCGAAGGTCAGCAGCGCTGTGGCATGGTCCTTTGCCAGGAAGGCGTCCACCAGTTTGAAACAGAACTCGTAATCGAGCACTCCGAGGTTGCGTATGACGTCTTCATATTTCACGTCGGTGCCGCAGAACGCCACGGTCTGGTCGAAGATGGTGAGGGCGTCGCGCATCGCGCCGTCCGCCTTGTGGGCTATTACGTGGAGGGATTCATCCTCTATCTTTATCCCTTCCTTGGATGCAATGTCCCTGAGGTTGCGTACTATGTCCGGAATGCCTATCCTGTTGAAATCGTAAGTCTGGCAGCGGCTGAGGATAGTAGGGATGATCTTGTGCTTCTCGGTAGTGGCCAGTATGAAGATGGCGTGTGCGGGCGGCTCCTCCAGGGTCTTGAGAAAGGCGTTGAACGCCGACTGGGTGAGCATGTGCACCTCATCTATGATATAGACTGAATACCTGCCGACCTGAGGCGGGATCTGCACCTGGTCCATCAGGGCCTTGATGTCCTCCACACCGTTGTTTGAAGCCGCGTCAAGTTCATGTATGCAGTAAGAGCGCCCTTCCGCGAAGGACCTGCAGGATTCGCATTCTCCGCAAGGTTCCATGGAGGCGGAAGGATTGGCACAGTTTATGGTCTTGGCAAAGATGCGGGCGGCGCTGGTCTTGCCGACACCTCTCGGTCCGCAGAACAGATATGCGTGTGCCAGTTGCCCGCGGATTATGGAATTCTTGAGTGTCTGTGCAATGTTGTCCTGTCCTATCAGGCTCTCGAAAGAGTCCGGACGGTACTTGCGCGCTGATACGATGTATTCTGACATAGTTTACAAATTTAATGATTAATTCGTAACTTTGAGGTATGAAGAAGAGATTGGAATTATTTTTTGTCGTTGTGATCATGTTGCTTGTCCCGGTCCTTGCCGGGGCGCAGGCTAAGGTGTACACGAAGAAGATGCTGCTGGCTGACTTCCCTGTCAAGACGACCATGGTGGTGCTGGACGGACAATCCTTCCTTGAAATGACATTGAAGTCGGAGATTGCTGCAAGATGGCATGTTTCCCCATATGAATTCTGCACTTCCGCTGATTACGAAGCGCGGAAGAATGACTGTAATTTCTATTTCCTCCGCCTGGTCACGGAAAGCGGACTTGTGTCGCTGGAACTCACCAAGGGAGGCAAGGCCGATGATCCTGACAGGTTGAGAAGGCCTGTGGACGTAGTCGGAATGCCTGTGGCTTCCGAAGGTGCTGCGACCGGTGAAGAGATCGTGTATATGGGGGCATTTGTAGACGTGCTCCAGTGGTTTGCGCTGGAGGCCATCGGATCCGACCATGTGGGGTATTCCGGATTGAAAAGCTCCAATTCCGCAAACCTGCAGGGGAAATACCTTTACATTGACGAGGATGAAGCTCTGCAGAAATACCAGGCCTCGGAGCCTGATGCGCTGATTGCCGTGTCGATAGCTCCTGCGGAAGTAGGACTTAAAAGCATGTGCTGCAAGATGGTGATTTCCGCGGATGAGCATGAACTTTTCTATTTCAGCAAGGAAAAATACAAGGGTCCGGCAGATGCTGAATTCTCGGACAGTGAAATAAAATCATTCAGCAAGAGACATGCAATCGTCATTAGATAGATATCTGGAGGATCATACGACTCTGGCATCCGATTCCCTTGACTGGATAGAGAAACAGACCAATATCCACACCAATTATCCCCGTATGCTGTCAGGACGTGTGCAGGGGGGGCTCCTTAAGATGCTGGTGGAACTCACGGGCGCGAAGGAAGTTCTTGAGATAGGCTCTTTCACGGGTTATTCTGCAACCTGCATGGCACTCGGCCTCCCGGATGGCGGGCATGTCGATTCCCTGGAGATAAATGACGAACTTGAGGACCTGATGCGTTCCGGGTGGGAACGTGCCGGTGTGTCGGACAGGATATGCCTCCACATCGGGGATGCCAGGGAGACTCTTGCAGGGCTGGCTTCGGATGGAAGGCTCTATGATTTCGTCTTTATCGATGCCAACAAGAGGGAGTATTGCGAGTATTATGAACTCGTCCTTCCTATGGTAAAGAGCGGAGGCCTCATTGTCGCCGATGACGTACTGTGGGACGGGAAGGTGTATGCTGACCCGCTGCCGCATGATGCTCAGACGGCGGGGCTTCTCAGATTCAATGACATGGTGGCTTCGGATGAGAGGGTCGAGGTGGTGGTCCTCCCGCTCCGTGACGGCATCTCCCTGATCAGGAAAAGATAGAGGCTGCTACAGTACGTAGTCCCTTACGTTCTGCCCGGATATCTCGCTGTCTCCGAGTATCATGAGGCGTTCCACGACATTGCGCAGCTCCCGTATGTTGCCCGGCCAGCTCTTCTCCTTGAGGGCCTGGACGGCCTCAGGGGAGAAGTTTTTGCGGGGCATCCCGCTCTCTGTGCTTATCTGGGACACGAAATGCTCCACCAGCAGAGGGATGTCATCCTTGCGCTCGTCAAGGGACGGCACCGTGATCACGATCACGCTGAGACGGTGGTACAGGTCCTCGCGGAAATTCCCCTTCGCAATTTCATCCTTCAGGTTCTTGTTGGTGGCGGCGATCACCCTTACATCGACTTCGATGTCCTTGTCCGAGCCGACGCGTGACAGTTTCTTCTCCTGAAGCACGCGCAGTACCTTTGCCTGTGCCGCAAGGCTCATGTCGCCTATCTCGTCCAGGAACAGGGTGCCTCCGTCCGCCTGCTCGAATTTCCCCTTGTGCTGCTTGATGGCTGAGGTGAAAGAGCCCTTCTCATGCCCGAACAGCTCGCTTTCGATCAGTTCTCCCGGAATGGCCGCGCAGTTGACCTCTATGTAAGGCATTGCGCTTCTGTTACTCTGCTCATGCAGGCTGCGTGCCACCAGCTCCTTGCCCGAGCCGTTCGGCCCGGTGATGAGGACCCTTGCATCGGTGGCCGCCACTTTGCCTATCATTCCCCGGATGTGTGCCATCGGTTCGGATTCGCCTATCATGGCATGGCCGTAGACCTTCTTCTTCAGGGTCCTGACGGTGGTGGTGAGGCTGGCCTTCTCGGTTGCGTTCTTGATGGTGATCAGGATGCGGTTGAGGTCCAGTGGCTTCTGTATGAAGTCGAAAGCGCCCTTCTTGATGCAATCGACGGCGGTCTCGATGTCTCCGTGCCCGGAAATCATGACCACAGGGGAGTCGGTACCTGATTCCATAAGCTTGTCAAGCAGTTCGATACCGTCCATGTTAGGCATTTTGATATCACAGAAGATGACATCGTATCTGTCTTTCCCTATCATGTCAAGGGCTATCACTCCATCCTCCGCCTTGTCCACATTATAGCCTTCGTCGGCCAGGATTTCGCCAAGGGAATTGCGGATCGCCCGCTCGTCATCGACTATCAGAACTTTCATAATTGCCTCCGTCTTTCGTTGTCATGCAAAAATAACTTTTTATCTTTGTATAGACAAGAATTGAACCAGATGAGAGTACCAGACATTATCATCGCGATCGACGGCTTTTCCTCTACAGGAAAGAGCTCGTTTGCAAAACTAGTAGCGAAGACATTTGATTTCCTCTACCTTGACTCCGGTGCCATGTACCGCGGGGTCACGCTGTTCGCCCAGGAAAATGGCTATATCGATGCGGACAATAATATCTCGGATGACCTGAAGGATGCCCTTGCCGGCCTGGACCTGCATTTCGAGCAGGGGAGCAGCCTGTATTGGGGGGCGAGGTGCATCGAGAAGGAGATACGCACCATGGCGGTATCGGGGCAGGTGAGCCCGATAGCTGCGGTACCATGGGTGCGGAACTGGGTGGATGAAAGACTTCATGACTTCGCTTCAAAGGGACGCGTGGTGATGGACGGGCGCGATATCGGCACGACGGTTTTTCCGGATGCCGGGTTGAAAGTCTTCATGACCGCCTCGGAGCAGGTCAGGGCACAGCGCCGTTATGACGAGCTTGTCCAGAAAGGGGAGAATCCTGTGTTCGAGGATGTGCTGAAGAATCTTCTGGAGAGGGATTACATAGATTCCCATCGGGAGGCTTCTCCGTTGACCCAGGCTCCGGACGCCTTCGTGATGGATAACAGCGAAATGACTTTCAATGAGGAGATCGCATGGATACAGGGTGTGATCCAGGGGAAGTTCGGCATTCTATGCTGAAAGTCGATATAGATGTGAACTCCGGTTTCTGCGGGGGTGTGATCCGGGCAATCTCCACAGCGGAGAAGTATCTGGATTCCAATGACAAACTTTTCTCGCTCGGTTCCATCGTGCATAACGAGGAGGAACTGGGGAGATTGGGCTCCCTCGGGCTGATCCCGGTGAGGGATGTCGCCGACGTGCCCGCCGGCGGGACTGTACTGGTGCGCGCGCATGGTGTCCCTCCTTCCGTATATGACGAGGCCGCCGGATGCGGATTGAAGGTGATTGACTGTACATGTCCTGTTGTCCTGAAGTTGCAGAAGGATATACGTGAATGCCATGCCCGGCTTGGAGGCAGGGGGCAGGTCATATTGTTCGGGAAGATAGGGCATCCGGAAGTGCTGGGACTTGTGGGGCAGGTGGACGGTGATGCCGTTGTCGTTGAGAATCTCGACCAATTGAAGGTTCAGGTGCAGGAGGGCGGCATTGACCCCGGGACGGACCTTGAGGTCTTTTCCCAGACTACCAAGAGCCCGGAAGAGTACAGGGAGTTGTGCGGTTGGCTGGAATCTGTGGCTTCCGGGAAGGTCAATGTCCATTGGACCATATGCTCGCAGGTCGCCTCACGGCATAAGCTGCTGTCCGATTTCGCATCTTCCCATGACGTTGTGGTATTTGTCTCCGGGAAGACCAGCTCCAACGGTAAAGTCCTGACCGACCTCTGCCGGAGATGCAATCCGAGGACGTATCAGGTCGGTTCCATAGAGGAGCTCCAACCGGGATGGTTCCGTCCGGGAGACAGGGTTGGAGTGAGCGGAGCTACATCGACTCCGAAGTGGCTGCTCGAACGTGTGGCTTCCGCAATACAAAATTTGCAATAGTGGAGGCAATTCTTTAACTTTGCTCCACTTAACACGGATAAATAAACAATCAAGTATATTTTTATGGCAACAACAGCTGATTTCAAAAACGGTCTTTATCTCAAGTTCAACGAAAAACCTTGTATGATTGTATGGTTCCAGCACGTAAAACCTGGAAAGGGTCCTGCTTTCGTCAAGACTAAACTTCGCAACCTTGAGAACGGCCGTATCCTCGAGAATACATTCACCGCAGGTGCAAAGATCGAGACCATCGAGGTCGAGAGGCGTCCTTATCAGTTCCTCTATGCAGAAGAGGACGGTTTCAATTTCATGCACGAAGAGACTTATGAGCAGATCCTTCTTCCTAAGGATGTCGTTGAGAATGCAGACCTCATGAAGGAGGGACAGCATGTCGAGATGATGTTCGTTGTCGGTGAGGAAAGGTGCCTTACCTGCGAACTCCCTACCTATGTCGAGCTCGAGGTCACCTATTCTGAGCCTGCAGTGAAGGGCAACACCGCTTCCACTTCCGCTCTCAAGGAGGTTACCCTGGTGACCGGCGCCAAGATCATGGTCCCTCTCTTCATCGAGACAGGTGAGAGGATTACGGTCAACACCACCGACCGCTCATATGGCCAGAGGGTTTGATGTAATTTAAAGTCATTTTCTGAAAAGAGTTCGGTATTGCACCGGACTCTTTTTTTTGTAATCATATTTTTGTGCTCTTGTGCTGAACGGAAAATACTGAAAGATAGGATAAGGCGAGGTCCTCTTATCGTTAAGATTTACGGTGAAACTTTATAATTTGTTATTACGTAATAGCACGAGTTTATGAAAATATATTTTGTTAATTATATTGTTTATATAAAAATGATTTGTAAATTTGCAAAAGAGACAAAAAATTGGTTGCATATTTTTTTATGATGAAAAAGATTTTTATCACCGCTCTATTTTGTGCGATGATATTGATAATAAATACTTTTCAGTCATCGGCACAGATCTGTCCAGTTCCCGCATCGATGCAGATAAATCAGGAGGAATATTACCCGATCAAACAGCTTATTGTGTCTTGCCCTGATGTAAATTCGGTAAAGTGGGCGAAAGACCATCTGAAGCAGTGGTTTGTTAAAGGAGTTCCAGAGGTGGTGGCAGGTTCATATAAAGGAGAATCTCAGGAAGAAGGCGCATACCAACTGGAGATAGGTCCTTCAGGCGTTTCAGTGTCAGCCGGGACCCTTCAAGGTGTACGTTATGCTCTGTATTCGCTCCGTCAACTTGCTATTCCTGAGCGCGGGACACTTAAGGTAGAAGGGTGGATTGCACCCAAGGCAGTCATTGATGACAAGCCGGCGCTCCAGTTCCGTGGAATACATCTTTGTTGGTTCCATGAGAATGAACCTTGGTTCATTGAGAGGTTGATTCGTTTGGCGGCATATTACAAGTTGAATTATGTGGTGCTTGAGCAGTGGGGGACATTTAAGAGTAAGACTGCTCCATGGTACTGCTGGGATGATGCACCTATGGACGTTAAGGAGATAAAGAGATTAAGAACAATTGCAGAAGATCTTGGTGTAACGCTTATCCCACAACTCAACATCTTCGGGCATGCATCTCAAAGCCGAGGAGGCACTGGAAAACATGCTGCATTGGATTGTCATCCGGAATATCAGGGTATATTCGAGCCTGACGGAGGTTGGAACTTCTGCCTGTCCAATCCGGAGACGCGCAAGCTCATCATAGCATTGGTCGAGGAATTGCATGATGCATTCGGTAATCCCCCGTATTTCCATATCGGATGTGATGAGGCCAATGGTCCAAGTTGTCCGGAGTGCAAGGCACAACCTTATTCCAAACTCCTTCTTGACCATATATCTGCAGTGGCGGATGTCCTTGACAGACGTGGTGCGAAAGTCATGATGTGGCATGACATGTTTCTGGAGAGGGGTGATTCACGGTGGGATGGATTCTATAATAACGGGAGTCCCGAAACCGCAAAGGCCGCCCTTTCTCTTCCGGAAAACACCGTCATTTGCGACTGGTACTATGGTGCAAAATTGGATGATTACCCTACTCTTAGGTATTTTAAAAACCTCGGATATGAGGTGCTTTCCTGCCCATGGGAAAACACTTCTGGCATCAAGGCGCAATCGGATTTTGTTCAGAAGAATGACATAGATGGCGTGCTTGGCACAACATGGCATCATAATTATGGCCGTGGTTTGCAGACTATTTTTGTAAACCTTTCCACTTCCGTTTGGAATAGTGATCCGATGAGGAAACCCAACACAGATTTCTACACTCATCTTCGTCAGATTTGCTGGGATATGAAAATCAAAAAACAGGAGAATTTTGGTTTATTCAACAATGAGGTTCCTGCTGTTACTTCCCAGATGAGTAATTTTCCAGATTAATGATTATAAAGTAAATAGTTGTTAAAAAGTGCTCTATTCATAAGCATTTAAATATATTAGATTGGGTTGGTTAAAATGGAAGTATGAAGGCGACTAATAAGTGATTATTGGTCGCTTTCTTTGTGGATAGATGCGACTCCACGGCGAGGCTGCTCGCCTCCTTGGGAGCTTCCGTGCCGCGGGTGGCACGTCCCTCGGAGGCGACAGCCTTCGCCCGTTCCGTTTC
>JAZRXV010000097.1:0-3533 GCA_045600405.1 Candidatus Cryptobacteroides sp. | reverse complement strand
TCTCCACACTCGAGGTCAAGTCCGGCCTTCAGGGCAAGGGCTGCAGCCTCTTTCCTATCCTTCGCATATTTGTGCGTGTAATAAAGATTGCCTACGCCTCCGCAGTCAGATACGACATAACCGTCAAAACCCCATTCCCCGCGGATCAGGTCGGTCAGAAGCCAATGGTTGCAGGAGCATGGCAGGCCGTTGATCTTGTTGTATGCGGCCATTATGGACTGGGCATGTCCCTCGGTGATGCAGGCCTCGAAGGCTGGCAGGAAATACTCCCGCATCATCTTTTCCGGGATATCGGCATTGCACTCGAAGCGATTGTGCTCCTCATTGTTGGCAGTGAAGTGCTTAGGCGTCGAAACGACCTTGAGGTAGCGCTTGTCATATCCCTGCAGACCGCGCACGAAGGCTGCTCCGGTCTGACCGCTAAGGAACGGATCCTCGCCATAGGTCTCCGCCGTACGTCCCCAGCGCGGATCCCTGGCCATATTGACCGTCGGAGACCAGAAGGCAAGGACATCGGAAAAGTTCTGTGTCTGCTTTTTACCCTGATCCAGTGCATTCCATTTTGCGCGGGCCTCATCGGAAATGGTACCTGAAATTTCTTCCACCAATGCCGGGTCCCACATTGATGCAAGGGCGATTGCCTGAGGATAGACCGTGAAACGGCCTGGTCTGACAACTCCGTGCAGCGCCTCGTTGCCATGGAAATACTTATCGATACCAAGACGCTCAACTGCCGGGGCAAGGCTCCGCATGAGGCTGATTTTCTCCTCGACCGTCAATTTCGACAGGAGGTCTTCCACCCTCGTTTCGATAGGTGCGCTCTCATCAAGATACACATCAGTTACCATAGGGTTCTCCTGCTTGGGAGAACATGACGTTGAAATGGCGGCGCCAAAGATTGTTGCCAGGTAAAGGAAACGTCTGAAATTATTGTTCATATTCATCGTATATCATTATCATTAACAGGCAGACAACGGTCGTTCACACCCCAGGATGATGGTTCTGAGCCCATCCAGAGTTCGAGCGTTCCGCCAGCGGATATGTCGGAGAAATCCATGAAACAGTTATCCAGAGGCTTGCCGTTGAGTGAAGCCCTCTGAATATACAGGTTCGTATCACTGTTGTCGTGGGCAATTATCGTAAATTTCCCGCCTTTGTGATAAACAGGGTCGAGCCCGAACTCCACCCTGTCGAACATAGGGCTGGTGATTTCCATGCGGGTACTCCCCGGACAAAGCGGATGCAGCCCGGAAGCGGCGAGTATGTACCAGGCTGACATCTGTCCGCAGTCTTCGTTGCCGCAAAGCCCTTCCACAGCATTGAAATAAGCATTCCGGCAAATGGTCCTGGTCCACTTCTGAGTCTTGTACGGCTCTCCGAAGGCATTGTACAGGAAAGGCACAAAATGCACTGGCTCATTAGCATGGTTGTAGTACTGGTTCCACTGGAAATTCAACGGTGTCCTGCTGAACATGAAGTCAAGTTCCTCAAGGGTCTTTTCCCGTCCACCAATAAGTTCGATGAGGCCTCCCAGGTCATGCGGCACGAACCAGCCCTGCTGGAAAGGATTGCTCTCGGCACAACCGTAACCTTCCGTAAATCTGCCATCTGATGGAAGCGGTTTGAAACTGCCGTCCTCGGCACGTGGACGGAACCATCCTGTCTCTGCATCGAAGATGTTACGGTAAGCCTGTCCCTTGGAGATATATTCATTCCTGCCTTCAGCATCACCACAGGCATCGGCAAGGATGCTGACGCACCAGTCCGTGTAGGCATTTTCAAGTGTGGAGGATATGGATCCCGGAGTATATCCGCAGGCGGAGTTGCCGATCTTCTCGGAAGTGCTTCTGGAAATTTCATAGGCTTTCCGAAGATCGAAAGCCCTTATTCCCTTTACCCAGGCATCAGTGATGGCGCTGATGGCAGGATTGCCAAGCATGCATCCGGAATATGCATTGAGGAACTCCCATCTCTCATAATATCCGCGTCCGCTTTCCTCCGCAAGAGCCGTAAGTGAATTGATGACATCAACCGTGACCTGCGGATTGGTAATAGTGTTCAAAGGCATCTGGCTGCGGAACACATCCCAGCCGCTGAAGATGGTACGCTTGCTGAATGCATCCCCGGTATGATGTATCTTATAGTCCCCTCCCACATATCTGCCGTCCACATCGCTGTACAGACGAGGATCTATCATCGTGTGATACAACGCTGTATAGAAAATCGTCCTATCATCGTCACTGCCACCCTCCACACTCATCTTGGACAGTTCTCTGTCCCACATTGCGACCGCAGCTTCATGTATGTCATCGAAAGTCCTACCCTCCAGCTCTGCCTCGAAATTCTTTCTGGCACCTTCAATGTCAACGAATGAAATGGCGGCATGCATGCAGACTTGTTCCGATGCTGCCGTAGGGAATTCAGCGAAGAAACCGATATGCTTGCCTTCGATTTCCGACTGACCGCGTACAACCCTTGCCCTGCCGGCACGTTTCTGGTATTTCAGACTGGCAACGTCCCTGTTGTGCCTTGACCATCCGTCAGGGATATTGGCGGACCAGAAGCCGTATCCGGAAAAAGGCTTGCTGAATTCGGCATGGAAATAAACGGTATATCTTGCATTTCCGCCACCATCCCCCCAGCCACCGCATTCCGGCGTGCAAAGCATCCAGCCTTCGACAGTATGGTCATTTATGACCTTGACCCGCTGCCGATCGGAACATCCGCCGACGCGCCTCGAAAGATCGATCTGTATGCGTGAGGATTTATTTTCCGGATATGTAAACCGAAGCACACCGCCATGTGGTGAGGCGGTGGTTTCTGCAAGGATGTCATAGTCGGAAAGACGGGCCGAATAATATCCGGCAGATGCCTTTTCGCTTCCCTTGTCGTAAAACGACCGCCATCCCTTAAGGCTGCCGTCCTCCTTGCCCGCAATGGTATGGAGCCGGCCCGTAGTAGGCATGGTGAGAAGATTGCCGAGATCCCCATACCAGCCTATTCCGCTCATCTGTGTGAAAGCGAAACCCTCAATCGTGCGATGCTCGTCACTATAACCGGGGCCGTTGTCCCCGCCGGTAATCGTATTCGGGCTGACCTGGGTCATTCCGAAAGGAGTCGCCGCCCCGGGGAAGGTCTTTCCGAGGCCATGATAGACGCCTGCGGCATCAATCGAAGTGGAAGCTCCGATGAACGGATTCACATAACGTGACAGACCGGTGTGATCAGTCACAGCGGCGCCTGCAATAAGGCTGAGAAACAGTAATGGAATGGCTGATAGTTGCTTCATAGGGAGGGAATACGGTTTTAATCGGGCAAAAGCCGCGTAATCCCTGTAAATTTAAGCAAAAAATCAGTTACAGCAATGGATTATCCCACTAGACGGCCAACGATTCCTGACTTTCATAGTCAGGGACTTCGCCGTCTGCATGACGACGGTCCATCTCATAGAGGAAGGTATTCTTCACAAGCTCGAAGTTGAGCATATCGCTGCGGCCGTCCTTCTCCCCTTCCTTCAGGAAGGCCTTGCCCTC
>JAZRXV010000096.1:0-18526 GCA_045600405.1 Candidatus Cryptobacteroides sp. | reverse complement strand
AAGCTGTTTTGAAATAATTGCTCTCGTTTGTTATGAATCTTTTTCAGTCTTTTGTTCCCGTCATTCAGTCATGTAGCTACGGCTACACTCCTTCATTCCGGAACCAAAATTACAAGAAAAATCTTCTTATAACAAACTTCGGCAGCCATTTCAAAACAGCTTCTAAACAATATTTGGAAATATACCTCTGCGTGGGTATATTTGCTCTAATGAAAAGGGTCCTGATAATTACCTACTACTGGCCTCCTACCGGAGGTTCGGGAGTGCAGCGCTGGGTGAAATTCTGCAAATACCTCCCATCCATGGGCTGGCAGCCCGTCGTCTATACTCCTGAGAATCCCGAACAGCTGGCCGTGGACACCAGCCTCCTGAAGGATATCCCGGAAGAAGTGGAGGTGCTCAAGACAGCTATCCGCGAGCCTTATGATACATACAGGAAACTCATCGGAAAAGGATCCGGAGCGGGTCAGACCGAGGTCAATCCCCTCAATTCGCAGAAGAAGGGCCTGTCCAAGAAACTCGCGGTGTGGGTGAGGGGGAATTTTTTCGTACCGGATCCCCGCGCAGGATGGGTCGGACCGTCGGTGAAGTTTCTTACGAAGTACCTTCAGGATCATCCTGTCGATGCCGTGGTGACCACAGGACCGCCCCATTCGATGCATCTTATCGGAAGAGGCCTGAAGAGGGCGGTGGGAGTGAAATGGATTGCGGATTTCCGCGACCCCTGGACTGAGATGTTCTATTTCAAGCATCTCGGGCTCTGGCCTTTGGCCGCAAGGAAGCACAGAACCCTTGAGCAGAGTGTGCTTGACGAGGCTGACGGCATCATCAGCGTCACCCCTTTGGTGCAGAAGGATTTCCAGGCCAGGACGCAGACCCCGGTACATCTGATCACGAACGGTTTCGATGAGGATGACTACAAGGAGACTCCTGCCGTCCCTGCCGGTAAGTTCACAATAGTGCATACCGGGCTTTTCGCCGCTGACGGCAATCCGCTGTACCTGTGGGATGCCATTGCAAGGAAATGCGCCGGGGACAGGATGTTCCGTGAGCAGTGCGAGATACGTCTGGCAGGGAAGGTGGATGCACAGATAGTCGAAGCCATACGCGAACGCGGCCTTGAAGGGAACCTGGTCAATCTGGGATATATCTCCCATGAAGATACGGTTAGGGAGCAGCAGGCCGCTTCATTGCTCATTCTTCCGCTCCGTCAGGAGCCGGAATATGCCAAGGTCCTTCCGGGCAAGATTTTCGAATATCTTGCTTCGCGCAGGCCTGTGCTCGGTATAGGACAGGAGGAGGGTGCGGCGGCCACGGTCCTCAGGGATGCCGGTGCCGGGGTGATGTATGAATGGGACAGGGTCCAGCCTGTAGCCGATTTCATTGAAAGGGAATGGGAGAGGTACCTCGCCGGTGAGGCGTACACGACCTCGTCCGATATAGGGAAATATACGAGAAAGGCTCTGACAGCCGAACTTATCAAGATATTATGAAGAAAAAGATATTGCTGTATGCGGGGATAGTCATAGGCTTCCTGATATTGTCCTATGCATTTGTCCCGCAGGTGCTCGGGGGGAAGATTGTCAACCAGAGCGACATCTCCGGATGGCAGGGCATGGCCCATGAGATGCTGGAGTGGAACTCTTCACACCCGGACGACCAGACCACCTGGACCGGGTCCATGTTCGGAGGCATGCCTACTACGACTATCCACGCCTCGACAAAAGGAGACTGGACCCAGGCTTTATATGATCTCCTGCTTACCGGCAAGCGTCCGGCAACATATCTTTTCATTTCCCTCGTCGGTGCTTTCCTGCTCATGCTGTCGCTCGGCATCAGCCCGCTGATCGCTGTCGGTGGAGCTGTTGCGGTGACATTCTGCTCATACAATTTCCAGATCATACAGGTGGGGCACAACACCAAGATGCAGGCTATCGCATTCTTTCCATGGGTGCTGGCCGCCGTGGTGTTCACGTATCGCAAAGCCCTGTCCCGTAAGGGGGAGAGCCTTGTCTCCTGGCTGCCCATGACCGCACTCGGTGCGGCGGGCTTCGGCCTTTTCCTGAGTTTCCAGATCAAGGCCAACCATCCGCAGATCACATATTATCTCGCCATCCTCGTGCTGCTTTATGCCCTGGTGGTTCTGATTTGGATGCTTCGCTCCAAGGACCGCAGGGGGATGTCCGGGCGCTTTGCGGCTGCTTCCGGGCTGCTTCTTGTGCTCGGAACCGCGGGCATAGGCACCAATGCCATCAAACTGCTCCCGACTTATGAATACACTCCATATTCCATGCGTGGAGGAAGCAGTGACGCATCCTCCGGCTCAAAGGGTCTGGAACTGGATTATGCGACAGCATGGTCATACGGTTGGGAGGAATTGCCGAACATGCTCATCCCGGACTATAACGGAGGTTCTTCCGCCGGGGCCGTCAATCCGAAACGCTCGGAGACCTATGCCCTGCTGAAGTCGGCGGGACAGCCTGATGTAAAGGAGATATGCCGGAATCTTCCACTGTACTGGGGCCCTCAGCCGTTCACGGCCGGCCCGATGTATATGGGTGCCATTACCATTTTCCTTTTCATCCTGGGCCTGATGTATTATAAGGGCAAGGAGAAATGGTGGATTGCCGTGGCGACCCTGCTGGCCGTTTTCCTTGCTCTGGGCAGTCATTTCATGGGATTCACGAAGTTCTTCTATGACTTTGTGCCGATGTACAGCAAGTTCAGGACGGTGTCCATGGCGCTGGTGGTACTTCAGGTGACCCTGCCTGTGCTGGCATTCCTTATGCTTGACGGCATGGTGAAGTCAGCGGAGTCTGCGTCTCTGTTCAGGAAGAAGGGATGGATCGCTCTGGCCGTCACCGGAGGGTTCTGCCTTGTCTGCACCGTGATTCCGGAACTTGCGGGGGATTTCAGCGCCGCTTCGGATGCCGGTCAGCCGGATGTGCTCAAGGATGCCCTGATGGCCGACAGACGCACGCTTCTTGTCGGAGATGCGTTGCGTTCCTTTATCCTGATCGCGGCCTCTTTCATCATCCTGCTTTGGGGGTGCAGCGTGCCGGGATCTGCCGCAAAGACTTTCGCCACGCATCCTGAGATGGGAACGGCCCGCCGCAGGACAGCCGCTCTTGTGGTTTGTTTCCTGGTGCTGTTGGACCTTTTTGCAGTAGGCAAAAGGTATCTCAACGACGACCATTTCATCTCGCCACGCTCTTTCAAGGCACAGTTCGACAAGAGACCTGTGGATGAAGAGATACTCAAGGATACGGACCCTTCATACCGTGTGCTCGACCTTACCGTCAGCATGTTCAATGACTCCCATGCCTCATACTGGCACAAGAACATAGGAGGATATTCTCCTGCGAAACTTCAGCGTTATCAGGAGTTTATCGACAGGTCGCTGACAGGCGAGATCAGGAGCATATTCGCTGCCATGGACGGAGTCTCTACGATTGAGGAGGCGGAGGCGGCGATGCCTTATTGCAAGGGCCTGGCGGAGATGAACTGCCGCTATTTCATCATCGGGGACGATCTTCCTCCGGTGCGGTACAGGTTTGCGAAGGGGAATGCGTGGTTCGAGACTGCGGATAAGAGTGAAACGGACGCCGGGACGGATGGCGTCGCAATAGACAGGGAGAATGCTCCTTCATCCGTCCCGGCACCCGCCGCCGGCAGCATCGAACTTATCGGATACGCCCCTAACGAACTGCGTTACAGTTATGACTCCCCGAGGGAGGGGCGCGTCATTTTCAGCGAGGTGTATTATCCTGTCGGATGGACACTTACTGTTGATGGCGGAGAGGAACTTGACATCGAACTCTACGACGATATCCTGCGCTCGGCAGTCGTCCCGGCAGGGAATCATGAACTCGTGATGCGTTTCGATCCGCAATCATACAAGACAGGAGAGGCTGTTTCCAGGGCCTGCTCCATACTTCTCATTCTTCTGTCGCTGGGCTCAGTGGCGGTGGCGGTAATTTCAAAAAAGAAAGAATAGCATATGACAGAACACGAAATATACACATTGCTCCGCGAGGTGCATCATCCTGCCCGTCAGGACAGGGACATAGTGGATCTGGGGATGGTCAGTGACGTACAGGTGACGGACAAGAAGGTTTCCGTCACCCTTGCATTCACCAAGAAGCGGGATCCCCTTTCCGAATACCTGATAGGGGCTGCGAGGGCGGCCCTCATAAGAGGCTGCGGCAAAGACATTGAGACTGAAGTAAAGACCGTTGTGTTGGACGAGGCTCCGAAGAAGAAGGCTCTGGACCTTGATCTGGAACAGCTTTCCGAGGTCCGCCACATCATAGGAGTGGCTTCAGGCAAGGGTGGAGTAGGCAAATCGACGGTGGCGGTCAATCTGGCATGCGCCCTCGCCCGTCTCGGATACAGGGTCGGACTGGCTGACGCTGACGTCTATGGTCCGTCTGTCCCGACCATGACCGATACCGAAGGCTTCACTCCGTCTGCGATAGACGATGACGGAAAGGAACTGATAGTCCCTATAGAGAAATTCGGAGTGGAGTGGATGTCCATAGGATATTTCGCGGAGAAGGGGCAGGCCCTCATCTGGCGCGGTCCCATGGCCTGCAATGCTCTCAAGCAGATGGTATTGCAGGTGAAATGGGGGCCCCTCGACTTCCTCCTGATAGATATGCCTCCGGGAACGGGTGACATCCATATAAGCCTTGTCCAGGACATACCTATGGAGGGTGCGGTGATTGTCACCACCCCTCAGGCCGTAGCCCTTGCGGATGTCGAGAAAGGTGTCAATATGTTCCGCAACAAGAGCATAGACCGCCCTATCTTCGGCCTTGTCGAGAATATGGCATGGTTTACTCCTGAAGAACATCCGGATGAGAAATATTACATCTTCGGCAAGGACGGCGGCAAGGACATGGCGGCCGGACTCGGAGTTGAACTTCTCGGTCAGATTCCTCTTGTCCAGAGCATACGGGAGAGCGGTGATGCCGGAGAACCGGCCGCCCTCACCAACCGCCCAGACGGTCTGGCATTCGTAGAACTCGCCGGCAGGCTCGCCGAGAAATTGGGATAGCCATGGAAGTACGAGCCAAGAAGGCCCTCGGGCAGCATTTCCTTACTGACCAGAGCATAGCACGGGGCATAGTGGATGCCCTTGCCAGAGATGGAATACGTGATGTCCTGGAGATAGGTCCCGGCATGGGAGTCCTTACGCAGTACCTGCTTGACAGGGACGACATCGACCTGAAGATGGTGGAACTGGACGGAGAGTCCGTGGACTATCTGCTGACCCATTTCAAGAACCTCCCGGGGAAGATTTATCAGGCGGATTACCTGCGCCTTGACATCCACAGGCTTTTCCCGGGACAATACCGCGTCATAGGTAATTTCCCGTACAACATTTCGTCGCAGATATTTTTCAAGATACTTGATGACAAGGACCGCATCCCGGAGGTTGTGTGCATGATTCAGAAGGAGGTCGCTGACCGCATTGCAGAGGCTCCCGGAAGCAAGACCTACGGTATCCTGTCAGTCCTTCTGCAGGCCTGGTACGACATAGACTACGTGATGTCCGTCGGTCCCGGAGCGTTCGCTCCGCCGCCGAAAGTGAAGTCCGCGGTGATCCGTCTTCGCCGCAACGGACGCACCGAACTCGGGGTGGATGAGAAACTTTTCAAGAGCGTGGTCAAGATGGCGTTCAACCAGAGGCGCAAGACACTCAGGAACGCCCTCAAACCGATGATTACGGAGAAGGGCATAGACGCCTCGGACGAAGTGTTCGACCTCAGGGCCGAGAGACTGGGGGTTGAGGATTTCGTTGAGCTGACGCGCAGATTTCAATAGAACGGATAATATGGGTAAAAAATCATTTGCAGCCATCATGATGGCTATCATGTTCCTGTGGAGCTGCTCGGAAAGGACACCTCGTGCAGATCATGTGGTCTTTATGTGTTTCGATGCCATGAGCGCCGTAGGCATACAGAGGGCGGAAACCCCGAATTTCAACCGCATGATAGAGAACGGTGCCGTGTCCCTGCACACCAGATGCGGGCTTCCGTCCAACAGTTCCCCGAATTGGATGACGATAGCGAGCGCCGCTCCTTTCGAAATGACAGGAGTGCTTGACAATGGTGTCACTCCGAAGAACGGTACGACAGTGCCAGCCCTGAAGAATTCAATAGGATTCTTCCCGACCATATTCGAGTATATCCGTGAGCAGAAGCCCGATGCAAAGATTTATTTCTTCGGAGAGAGTTCCTGGGCCACGGGAATGTATGACATGGCCCCTTTCGATGTCATGGTACCGGAACGCGGCAAGAGGAAGAAATTGACCGCAGATGATGCGATCCATCGTGCAGCCGACGCTTTTGTATCCGACCGGCCGGATGTCATGTTCGTTGCAATCGGCACTCCGGACCATGAGGGTCATACATGGGGACATGAGCATCAGGGATATCTTGATTGCCTGCACCATATGGATGAGCTTGTCGGGGACTTTGTCATGAAGCTTGAAGAGAAGGGGCTGATGAAAAATACCGTCATAGTCATCACGGCGGACCATGGAGGCATCAATTACGGACATGGGGGCAGCACCATGGCGGAACTTGAGGTCCCGGTGATAATGTATGGCGGCCCTGTGACCAAGGGAAAGGTGATGGAACATGCCAACATGAACTATGATGTCCCGGCGACAGTGGCCGGACTGCTCGGCGTGGAACTCCCTTGGGAGTGTCATGGCAAGTTCCTCATGGAGGCGTTTGAGCCGAAGACAGATGTGTGTTATGTCCCTGTGCCTCTTGTCCATCCGTTCAGGGGGTCTGTCCCGGACGGAGAGAAGGTGACGATAACTGCTGATGCAGAAGGAGTGGAAATCCACTATACGCTTGACGGTTCCGCGCCTACATGCGGATCTCCTGTGTATGAAGGTCCGTTCGATCTCCCTTCAACATGTACGGTGCGTGCCATTGCGTGCAAGAACGGTAATTGCAGCATGGAGGCCAGCAATTTCCTTTATGCTGCCATGCCGGAGGGGCAGGAGGCTGTCTCTTACAAACTTTACAGGAATTATGTTGAGGAGGACCTTCCGAATTTCGCAAGGCTTGGCAGGCCGGATGCCGAGGGCATGGTCTCCGCTTTCAGTCTGGAGGACCTTCCATTCAGTCCTGATGAGGATGATTTCGCTGTCCTTTTCACGGCCGGGGTGAACATTTCAAAAGCTGGCAATTATAAATTTGAACTCAGTTCCGACGATGGTTCAAAATTGTATGTGGACGGGAAGCAGGTGATTGACAACGGTGGTTCGCACACTCTTACGACGAAATATGGTTTTGCCGAACTGTCAGAGGGCGTCCATGAGATTAGAATCGAATATTTCGAGGATTGCGAAGGCCAGTACCTGTATTTGAACTACGGCCTGGACGGAGAGCCTCTGCGTCCGTTCTTCCCTGAGGAATTTGTGAAATAGTTCAGAAAAGCGTCGGTTCCAGTTCCTTGGGGTGGAAACTCTTCCTGTGCTCCGGGGTGTAGCCGAACTCTTTGATTGCCGCGATGTGCTCTGCGGTGGGGTAGCCCATGTTACGTTCCCACCCGTATTGAGGATATTCTTTTGCCAGCTGCCGCATATGCTCGTCCCTATAGGTTTTTGCAAGCACGGAAGCTGCCGCTATGCTGGCGTATGTTGCGTCTCCGTGGACCACGGTTGCATAAGGGAATCCGTCGAAAGGGCGAAATCTGTTGCCGTCGATCAGCAGGAACTCCGGTTTAACGGAAAGCCTGCGCACGGCCCTCTGCATCCCCGTCACGGATGCCCAGAGAATGTTGAGGCTGTCGATTTCTTCAGCGCTGACTGCTTCCACAGCCCAGGCTATGGCTTCTTTCTCGATGATGGGACGCAGCATGTTGCGGGCCTTTTCGCTCATCTGCTTGGAGTCGTTGAGGAGGGGATGGTGGAAGTCTTCGGGAAGAATGACGGCAGCGGCATAGACGGGACCTGCAAGCGGTCCGCGCCCGGCCTCGTCGCACCCTGCTTCGAGCACGCCGGGGGTCATTCTGGTCAGAAGATGTATCTCTCGCTGCATCAAGTGCAAAAATAAGCATTTTTGGGCATCTGCCCTTTGTTATTGCCTTTAAAAATTATTAGATTTGCACGATTGTCACGATTAATAATCAAAATTATCAGATACAATGAAAGAATACACAACCAAAGACATCCGTAACGTTGTCCTTCTCGGTGCTACCAAGTCCGGTAAGACAACGTTGGCTGAATCCATGCTCTTCGAGGGCAAGGTTATCGACAGAAGGGGAACCATCGAGGACCAGAACACGCTTTCTGACAACGATGAACTCGAGAAACTCAACCAGAGATCAATCTATGCCACTCCGCTTTATGCTGAATTCCAGGGCACCAAGATCAACTTCATCGACGCTCCTGGTTCCGATGATTTCATCGGCGGTGCATATTCGGCATTCAGGGTTTGTGAGAGCGGTGTCCTTGTGATCAATGCCCAGCAGGGTGTCGAGGTTGGAACCGAGAGTTTCGTGCGCCGCGCCGGGGAGAACAAGCTTCCTCTGCTCATCGCTGTCAACCAGCTCGATGCTGAGAAGGCTGACTGGGATAATGTCCAGAACTCCATGAAGGAGGCTCTTGGCGGAAAGATTGTCAACATCCAGTTCCCTGCTGCATCAGGTCTTGCATTCAACGGTGTCGTTGATGTCATCACCATGAAATACTACAACGAGAAGGGCGAGGCTCTTGATATCCCTGCCAATCTCGCAGATCAGGCCGAAGAGGTCCGTGCCGAGCTTATCGAGAAGGCTGCCGAGTTCGATGAGGAACTCATGATGAAGTATTTCGATGAGGGTACCCTTTCAGAGGAGGAGATTGCAAGCGGTCTCAACAAGGGAATCGAGAACGGTGAGGTCTATCCTGTCTTCTGCTGCAGCGGCAAGAAGAACATCGGTGTCAAGAGGATTCTTGAGTTCATCAGCACCACTGCCCCTGCACCGAAGGTGAAGGAGGACGGTGCTACATCCCTCTTCATCTACAAGAACGATGTGGAGCAGCACCTCGGTGAGGTTTCTTTCTTCAAGGTGATGAGCGGCACAGTGACCGCTGGTCTGGACCTTGAGGACCCTGCAACAGGCAACAAGGAGCGCTTCTCCGCAATCTATGCCGTCGCAGGTACCAAGAAGGAGCCTGTCACCTCCCTGCATGCAGGTGACTTCGGCTGCGTCGTCAAGCTCAAGAACGGCAAGTCCAGCACAACCCTTTCACTCCCTAACTCAGGTATCAAGTACGACAAGATATCTTATCCTGCTCCTAAGTACCGTTGCGCAATCAAGGCCAAGGTCCAGCAGGACGAGCAGAAGCTCGGCGATGCTCTCAAGAAGATCGCTGCTGTCGATCCTACCGTCATCGTGGAGTACTCCAAGGAACTCCGCCAGACCATCCTCAGCGGTAACGGTGAGCAGCATATCAATATCGTGAAGTGGCTCATCAACAACGAATACAAGCTTGATGTCGAGCTCTTCGCTCCGAAGGTTCCGTATCGCGAGACCATCACAAAGGTCGCCACCGCCCAGTACCGTCACAAGAAGCAGTCAGGCGGTGCCGGTCAGTTCGGTGAGGTCCACCTCCTCGTCTGTCCTGCAGAAGGCGAGCTCAACACCAAGTTCAAGATTGACGGCAAGGAGACCCAGCTCAATATCAAGACCCAGGATATCTCCGAGATGGAGTGGGGCGGCAAGCTTGAGTTCTACAACTGCGTCGTCGGTGGTGCCATCGATCTCGGTTTCATGCCTGCTATCCTCAAGGGTATCAAGGAGAAGATGAACGAAGGACCTCTCACCGGATCATATGCCCGTGACATCCGCGTATTCGTCTATGACGGTAAGATGCACCCGGTTGACTCCAAGGAAATCGCTTTCATCATTGCTGGCCGTAATGCATTCAAGGAGGCATTCCGCAATGCAGGACCTAAGATTCTCGAGCCTATCTACAATGTCGAGGTCATGACCCCTTCAGAGTATCAGGGTGCAGTCATGTCAGATCTCCAGAACCGTCGCGGTATGCTCGGTGACATGGGTGCTGACAAGGGATTCGCAATCCTCAAGGCCCGCGTTCCGCTCGCAGAGCTCTATCGTTACTCAACCACCCTCAGCTCCATCACCCAGGGCTCAGCAACCTTCACCATGGAGTTCGCTGACTACCAGCCTGTACCGGGAGATGTCCAGACCAAGCTCCTCGCAGAGTACGCTGCAGCTGAGAAGGACGAAGACTAATTCTGTTCCTGATATAAACAAGAGGCTGGCCATTCGGTCAGCCTCTTGTCTATATCATGCTCTCATTCCTGAACGCCCCGTTGTGAGCATCGGTCCTGCTATGGTCCCTCATCCCTTCATGGTCCCTCATCCCTTCATGGACCTTCATCCCTTCATGGACCTCACTCCGTGATGGACCTCATCCCGTCATGCCGGGCCCGATCCGGCATCCCGTGCTTTCATACCCTGATGAAGTGCCTTCCATACAAGCAGCCGATGCCCCTTTCGGGGAAATGCTTGTATGGAAGGCATTACCAGGGTAACTACACTTGAAGGCGTCTTAGCAAGTCGCTGATGCTTTGCCAGTTATGAAATGACCCGTGTACCAAGGTACACAGGACGATTTACTTGTGACTGATAATCAGGTGTTTATAAATACAGCACTATGCAGGATCTCCCGCCGTTCAGCAGATTGCGGATCAGGTCTGCAATGACGTTAGGACGAGCCCGCTATGGCGTCCCTGTCAGGGAATCCCGGGCCTTTGTCAAAATCACCTTCCACGTGGGTGTGCCATTCATTGCACCATTTGACGGTCAGGATGGAAGGCTTGACAAAATTGTCATGTCCTCCATGTCAATCGCCTCCCCAGGCCTTCCAGGGGCATATCGGCGTGGATAAAGAATTACGTAAGCACGATATTGTCATGCTGAACTCGATTCAGCATCTGTTACCCCAGTTCGTCATCAGTCTGCACGTACCTTGAAAAATTGTGACAAGGTACGTGCAAAAGACAGGTCAAGGATTGGATTATTTCTCGATATCCCTTTTACGTTTGAGGGCCTCGAGGAAATAGTAGTCAGCGTAATTGAGCGGAACGTCGATTTCATTGCCGTGAGGGACACTTCCCACACTGTGCATCAGGATGAAATTGCCATTTTCGCCGAGAGCGGCACGGTATGCCGGGCTGGCGAGGGATGTCATGATCTTGTCAGCGTATTCCTTGTACTGTGACGGGTTCTCCACATCCATGGTGCTCATCTCATAGAGCGCAGAGGCCATGATAGCAGAGGTTGATACATCCCTGTAAGTATCCGGGATGTCAGGACAGCACATATCCCAATATGCTATACAGTCATCGGCCATGTTCGGATGGTTCTTCATCATCTCGAATGTCTTTATAGCCTGATCTATGTAGCGGCGGTAGCCGGTGCACCTGTAAGCCATTGTGTAGCCGTATATGGCCCATGCCTGACCGCGGCTCCATACAGAGTCATCGGAGTAGCCCTGGGCAGTGACTTTCTTACGCACCTCTCCGGTCTCCGGATCATAGTCGACCACATGCCAGGTGCTGCCGTCTGCACGGAAATGCTCCTTGAGTGTACGGTCTGCGTGGCTGACGGCAGCATTGAAATACTTCTTGTCACCGGTAAGTTCGCTTGCCTTGAAGAGCAGTTCCAGGTTCATCATGTTGTCTATGATAACAGGGCATTTGCGGTCCTGCGATTCCTGCCATGACTGGATGAGACCCGGCGCCTTGCGGAATCGGGTCATGAGGGATTCGGCTGTCTGTATGATGATCGCCTTGTAGTCAAGCCCCTTGAGACGCATTCCCTGTCCGAAACTGCTCATGCAGATGAAACCTACGTCGTGGTTGTCGGTGACATATTGCACATCACTGATGCTTTCGGTGTAGCGCCGGGCTGTCTCTGCAAATTTCTCGTCTCCGGTAAGCTCATAAAGATACCACAGGCTGCCCTGAAAGAATCCGCCCTGCCATGCTCTGTGGTCTCCGTAGGAAATGGTGGTCTTGTCCTCCTGCAGGTCGATAGGGGCGCCGAATTTCCCGGTCTGCGCTATATGTGCGTCCGCCCTTTCAATCGCACCGTCAATCTGGGCGGCTGCGAATTCAATGTTTTCCTTTATAAAATTGTCTGAAGAGCATCCTGCCGCAAGCAGGAGCAATGAAGTGAAGAATAATGTTTTTTTCATTACAATTTAGTTATCGTATAAATATATTTTCCGGATTTCTGAAGTCTGGTAGCCTTAAGGGATATGCGATAGACCTCGCTGCCCCAGACATCGGACAGTTTTCTGTCCGTGAGGGCAATGGTTTCAACCTCGGCCTTGAATGCCTTCGCATCGAACTTGATCTGCATCTTCTTACCCTTGACTTCAACCATGATGATACCTGGCTTGGAGACATCCACATTGCCCCATGTCATGAAGTTGATCTGATTCGGATTCTCAAGTTTGCTGAGATCGAACTGATCCGAGATCCTGAGGGTCCTGCCTGCAAGGTTGTAAGAGCGTATCCATTTATTCACACCGGCTTCTTCGGGATAAGCCTTCGCGAGGTTCATTGAGAAGCTTGTAGGTGTGGATTTGCAGTCAGTAGCCACATATTGCCCACCGAAAGGTTCGGCGTAACCGTTTGCCATAGGGATATTGTGGTAATTGGCCTGCATAGTCCAGATGTTGTAGCGTTCTGAACTGAAAGTCTGGCGGGTGTATGTTCCGACACCTATGTCGATGATGACAGGGAGGTTGTCATAGTAAAGGTTGAAAGAGCCGATGTCATTATGATTGTGGCTTTCGTTGTTGTTGCCACCCCTGGCGGCCACGAAGAGACCGTCAGCGTTCGACATATAATGGAACTCAGTTTCAGGGTACCAGGTATAATTGCTCGGCGTATAGGTCTTGTCCGAGCCCAGGAATTCCTGCTCATACCGGAGGGTCTCCAAGAACCTGCTCACATCCGTGCTTCCGGATACTGGGATTTCCCTGCCTTGCTGCATCCAGGCAGAATATCCCATCATGAGATCGCTGCCCACGGCTTTTCCGTAACGGTATATCATAGGAAGTTCTCCGCCACCTCTGGCTGAGGCGTCGGCAAAATTGACCACCCAGCCGTCGCCAACATATGAGCGGACGATGTATTCGCCCATGTCACGGATCTGTTTTTCATCGAAAATCGAAATCTTGCCGTCAGTTATCATATAGAGGGCGTTGAGGCAGTCATAAAGTTTTCCCGGAGCATGGCCCCAGTATGAAGGGCCTTCCTCGATACCGCCGTCGCCCTGGACGTAGTTGAGATACAGGTCAATGCTGCGTATGCCTTTCCATACAGCCTGTGCAAGCCTGTCCCGGTCATTCTCCATGACCATGAAACTGATCAGGGCATTGGAGGTACACCATGGGGTCCAGTTGTTAAGCATGCCGTTTTCGTTTCCTCCGGTGAATCCCATCCACCAGAAATCGTCCCTGGTAAGGTATGAGTCGAGTTCCCGGTAGGTCAGTTCGTCCTTGAGGCGTCTGCTGAATTCAGGCTGTATCTTGTCGAACTCCTCATGGAGATAATAATATATCCAAGAGAACATCTGTGCCATGTTTCCCTGTGTGAGCTCGAGGGTGTTGTCCCCTTTTTCAGGCAGGGAGCGTTTGCAGAATGAAAGGGCGGAGAGATGTGCGGAAATGGCCCATGAGGTCATTTCACAGGTGTGGAACACGCCGTTTATGATCTGGGGGATGAAACGGCCTCCGCCTTCTGCGAGTTCGGCTGCGAAAAGGGCTGCGATGGCATTGTTGTTAGCTCCGAGAGGTCCCTCCATGATATTGCGGTTACCGGAGGTCTCGAATTCCATATACGCCATTGCATTGACCACTTTCCATTGGTAGTCGAGGTATTTCTCGCCTTGCTTGATGATTGCCTCCTTGTGGCTGCCCATGAGGGCGTCCCAGCCTGCCCGGTCTGAATAGGCAGGATAAGGGACCCATTTCCGGTCAAGCACCAGAGCGTCCTTTACCTGGTCGAATGTATAGCGGGTCTGTATCAGATTGCGCTGTACGCTTTCCCTGGCGCTGAGGGAGACGCATAGTGGGACCAGTATCAGTAAGGAGATGATTTTCTTCATAAATGATAGTCATTTCTATTTGTGGCATGCCGGGATTTCCGGGTTCCTTTCAGGATTGCGGAAGTCGAAGAAATGCACGCCGGCTGATTCGAGATGCCCGAATGCCGCATCCATCCTCTTTTCGAAAGAAGCGTAGTCCTTGTTTTCAGGCAGGGTCCAGCCGCTTTCCGCAATGGCGCACATGCGCGGCCAGCTCATGTGGTCGGCCCTGTCGGCGGTGCGGATGGTCTCGGTCCACAGATTTCCCTGAAGTCCGAGGACATTGGCAAGGAACTCGTCGGTCATCTCAATCCCGCTGACATTCTTCTCAGGGAACTCATAGATATCCTCCAGGGTGCAGCAGACATAGTCGCTCCCCCAGCCGCAACGGCCCTGGGTGTGTCCCGGATATTGGACGAAATCCAGATAAAGCGGCAGCCGCGGTGTCAGGATAGCCTTCTGCCCGCCTTCCAGAGCCTTCGTCAGGTGCTCCGGGCGCTCCTGCCGCCACCACATGATGGCTACATCCTTGACATCGAAGCCTCCGTCCATGACGTCATCCCAGGCAATCGGCTTGTGCCCCTTGTCAATGACGATCCCGGTCATCTTCTGAAGGAACCATCCCTCGACCTTCTTGAGGTCTTCAAGGCCTTCGCGTTTCATAAGAGCCTGGATGTCAGGGTTGTAGTTCCAGCAGTCGCTGCTGAAGAAGACCTCGTCCCCGCCTATGTGGATATATTTGCTCGGGAAAAGGCCGAATATCTCATCGAGCACGTCCGAGATGAATCCATAGACTTTCTCACTGCCCACATTGAAGGTGAAATATGAGTTCGGGTCGTCCGGATCGACGCCTCCCATCAGTTCAGGATATGCCCGGCAGGCTGCGGAGACATGCCCCGGCATATCGAATTCCGGTATCACTTCAATCTGGCGCTCGGCGGCGTACGCCACGATCTTCCTTATCTGCTCCTGCGTGTAGAACTGAGCCGAGGCTTCGGGATCCGTATGGTTGCCAGTGGCCCCGACGGTGGTGAGTTCCGGATATTTCTTTATTTCAATCCGCCAACCGGGGGAGTCTGTAAGGTGCCAGTGGAATTTGTTGAGTTTGTAATATGCCATCAGGTCCAGAGTCTTCATCACATACTCCTCGCCGAAGAAATGGCGGGACTCATCAAGCATATAGCCTCTCCATCCGAAGCGCGGAGCATCCTTTATGGTGCCGACAAGGAGAGTACCCTGATTCGCTATCTCCTGGGCAAGTGTCTGCCGGGCATAGAATTCGCCGGCAGGTCCTCCTGCCTTGATCCTGACATTTCTCCGGGATACTTTCAGCACATACTCTTCGGGCTGCAATTTCCTGCTGATTCTTACGCGGCAGCGTCCGGCGGCTTCGACAGGGGCTTCTTTCCCATTCAATATTGCCTCCTGCGGTGCCGGGATGACATTCAGCGCGGCGCTGAGGATAATGGTGGAGATGATGGTGATATTCATTATGGCTTTTATTTTGAGATTAATGTAGTTGTCCCGGCAGCGGTGCTGAATTCGATGAGTGACCCTGCACCTCCCAGTTCAGGACATGGGAGGACTTTGAAATTGACCGCTTTTCCGTTGCAGCTGACCTTGATCTCATCAGGCAGCATATCGGTCTGGATGCGGCAGGTGTTGCCTTTTTCGCTGAAGACCTTCACCTCTGCGGTCTTGCCGCCCTTGCGCTCCGCCGCGACCAGGAATGCACCGGCGGCCCTCATGTTCCTGAAGGATACATCCGTCCAGGCGGCAGGACAACCGTAGAAAATCCGTAATCTGTCGCCCCAGTCCTGCATATAGAATTCGTGCAGGGTGGAAGCTCCGGCCAGCGGGGTCTCGATGACGGGGCCGGACTCTGCGTAGAGCGTATTCGGCTTGAGGAAATTGTTGATAAATACTTCGAACTGTTCGAGAGCCCTGTCCCCAAGCCCTTCGCTGGCGAGCATCGCAGCCTTGCCGGTCCTTGAATAGCCCTGGTCTCCCTGCCATCTGTCTATGCTCAGGTTAGCCTTTGCCCGCTCGGACTCGTTGTTCCAGTCGAGCATATGGTAAGGATAAATCATGAACAGGTGGGAATAGTGGCGATGGTTGGTTTCGAGAAATTCCGTGGTTTCGCTGACTTTGAAGCCTGTTTCCCCGCTGTATTGGAAGTCAGGCATGTTCTCCAGGAAATCTTTCCATTGCGGTAGCATAGGATCGTTGATCCCGAACTTGTTGTCAATTGCAATGAGTTCGGTCAAGCCTTGCCTGAGGTTTGCCAGATCGTAGTTCGTATTCGGTCCTGCGTTGTCGACAGGGTACTCCGGTGATGCTGTGGCAGGCAGTGAATAGGTCCCGTCAGGGTTGGTGATGCGTATGTGGAAGAAGAGGTTGACAGCTGACTTGAGCAGCGGGAACAGACGGTCGCGCATCGCTTCGTCATCGCCGTATGCCAGGCACTGCTGGTACCAGTAGAAAAGCGTCCAGCACAGGTTTCCGGCTTCGTATTTGTTCAGAGAGGCCAGTGTCGGAGAAAGCGGGGCATGGAGATCATATGAGCAGGTACGGCCAAGGCAGGTCGCATCAGTCCAAGTCTCCTGTCCCGGGATGTCCGTGACGTTGCGGGTGAGGTTGTCCCTGTGCTCCCAGAGCATATCCCATAGAGGCTGGGCAAAATCGCCCATGTTGGCTTTGGCAAGGAAACTGTAAGTCAGCTGGATGTTGAGGTTCATCCAGATTGCCGGCCAAGGGGTGTCCCATGTCGGCCATACTCCCATGAGGTCAACGACAGGCTTGCCGGCACGCGCCGTGGAAGCGAATTTATAGTATTGCATCCAATAATATCTCTCGATGACAGGATCGGGGAAAGTCAGGAATGCTACGTCCTTGTAGAAGCCGTGCCACCACTCGCGGTGCGATTTCCTGAGGGCCTTCGTTGAAGAAGAAAGACCCTTTTCGATGACAGCGGCCGCTTCATTGACAGCATCCTCCTCCGTATCCTCGAATGTGACCGTCGCTATGATCCGGCGTGACGCTCCCTTGGCGGCTTCCTTCCATGCCACTGCATAATATTTCGCGAAATCGGTGAATGTGGTGTCCTTTGCGAGAGGCTGTACCAGGCAGTGCAGGTCTCCACGGTCTGCACGATAAGCATCGGGATTGGACTTCCCGTCAGCATTTATATACGAGGAAGGGACTCCATTCCTGTCGATTGCGCGTGGGGAAATAGCCTTGAACGGCACAAAGTCCCATTCGAAGTCCTTCTCTCCGCCTGTGGAGGAAGTCTCGAATACTATGTAGTTGTCGAGTGCGTGTACATAGGTGGCAAACTGGATGCTTCCCTTGTCCGTGGTCAATGTGCCGGTGGTCTCCGCGTCGTATATCGACAAATCCATCTTCTCGCCTGTGACCTTGCCGGCGGTGGCCAGGGTGAAATATCCTATCGGAAGGCGTCCTTTTCTGAAAAGGTCATAGCCGCTGCGCTGCTCTGTGACATCGCTTCGTCCGACGTTGAGACGGTAGGTGTCAGGGGCTTCACCCTTATAGAAGTTCGTGCCCAGCAGACCGTTTCCCATCAGGGCTCCTGAGTAGTAACCTTCCTTGTTGGCTCCCTGCCAGGAGGAAGGCCTGTCGGGTCCGGGAGTGTCCACGTCGTTCTTGATCTCTGTCCAATGGGTGTCCTGCCGTGCAAGGAATTCTTTGATTTCCCGGTCTTCCGGGGCCGCGCATGCTGCGAGGACCATAGCAGCGAAAATGAGGGTGAAGGTCTTTGGTGCCATATGGGGAATATTTTCACCAAATTAAGAAATAATTGCTATCTTGCAAAATGGCGGAAAGCCATTTTTGAAACATTTTTGATATGAAAAGAATAAGTTTGATCATTTTCGGCGCATTCCTCATGCTGAGCGCCTCGGCCGTGGAACGCGAGGCCGTATGGCCGAAGAACAAAATGCCTGACGCGCAGTCCCACCAGATAGCGGCCATGACCGACGAGGCCGGTGCCGATGGTTTCAAAGCGGAGAAGCACCGCACTGCATATCTCGAGTGGTTTGACGCTCCTTCCCAGCCGAACGGTGGATGCATGATACTGATTTCCGGTGGAAGCTATGAGTGCTGCTGCGACGTGGGGCTGATAAAGATGTGGAACGAGAGATTCACAGAACTTGGATTCCAGTGTGTGAATTTCGTCTACCGCACACCTCGTCCGGTAGGCCTTCCTATCTACCAGACCGCCTGGGAGGACGGCCAGAGGGCAGTCAGGATGGTGCGCAGCGAAGCTGCGAAAAGAGGTTTCGACCCTGAGAGGATAGGCACGGTCTCGATGTCTGCCGGCTCACACCTGGCGCTTCTTCTCGCGACCAGTTCCCAGACTCCTGCCTATGAG
>JAZRXV010000095.1:0-3148 GCA_045600405.1 Candidatus Cryptobacteroides sp. | reverse complement strand
TGCTGACAGTGATTCCAATTTCGCATGGGAGAGCGTCAATCTTTTCCATACGAACCAGAACCCGGGCATCTATGTCCAGCCTGATACCGGTGAGATCTGCGTATTCGACCACGTGAATGCTAAGATTGTGTCGAGCGACGCGGAATCGGTCACCCTTGAGATAGAGAACCCTACCTACCGGGACGGTGATATCAGCGTGCTCGCCGAGACCTCTGAGTATGCCCGTGAGAATTCACTCGGTTGGAATGCATGGTACGGCTGGCCGAAGGTCCATGTCGCATCGGGGGAGACTGTTAAAGTAACATTGCCCTTTGCAAAATAATTCATGATAATAACTTTTATTACTTAATGTCATTTAATATGAAAATGAAACGTTTTACAGGATTTTTCCTTGCACTTGCAGCATGCTCATGCAGCACTGTCAGTGATCCGGAGCCTTTCGGGGCTGTTCCTTCTCCACAGCAGGTTGCATGGCAGAAAATGGAAATGAACATGTTCGCCCACTTCGGTCCCAACACATTCACCAGTGCCGAATGGGGTACTGGCGAAGAAAGCGAAGATCTGTTCAATCCGACTGATCTGGACTGTAACCAGTGGGTTTCTGTCGCTAAGGCGGCAGGTTTTGGTGGTATAATCATTACCGCAAAGCATCATGACGGATTCTGCCTCTGGCCAAATCCGGAAAGCACACACACTGTTGCCCAGAGCTCATGGCGTGACGGTAAGGGCGATGTCCTGAAGGAATTGTCTGCAGCCTGTGCGAAAGGTGGCGTCAAGTTCGGTGTTTATGTGTCCCCATGGGACCGCAATCATCCTAAATATGGCACGGATGATTATAACCAGGTTTTCGTAAATTCTCTTAAAAACATCTATAGCACTTATGGAGACATATTCGAGCAATGGTTTGATGGTGCATGCGGAGAAGGCCCTAACGGAAAGAAGCAGGTATATGACTGGCCTTTGTTCAACGGTACCGTCAATCAGTATGAACCTGATGCCATCATATTCAGCGACGGTGGCCCTGGCTGCCGCTGGGTCGGAAACGAGAGCGGTTTCGCCGGTGAGACGAGCTGGAGTACTTTCCCGGGATGCTATGTTGCCGGACAATCGGGAATCAACGATATCCTGAACGAAGGTGTGAAGGGTGCTGAATGCTGGATCCCTAGCGAAACAGATGTGTCCATCCGTCCTGGTTGGTTCTGGAAAGCCAGCCAGACCCCTGAGGTGAAGTCCCTTGAGAAACTTCTCAAGATATGGTATGAATCCGTAGGCCATAATTCCCTTCTCCTTCTCAACATACCTCCTGACAACAGAGGCCAGATCGATCCTGTGGATTCAGCCAGGCTTGTCGAATTCCGTGCTGCGTTGGATAAGATCCAGAGCGTTGATCTCGCAAAGGGCGCAGTTGCATCAGCAAGTGATGTCCGCGGCAGGAATTTCGGTACCGGGAATCTCTTCGACGGTGAATATGACACATATTGGGCTGCTTCTGACGACGTGAAGGAAGCCACTATCGAAATCAAACTCCCTGAAAAGAGGACATTCAACAGGGTTATGATGCAGGAATACATTCCTCTCGGCCAGAGAGTGGAAAGCTTTACTGTCGAAGTGCCGGATGGCAATGGCTGGCGCACTATCGCAGAAGGCACCACAATCGGCTACAAGAGGATCATGCTTAACGGTCTCACCACGACCGACAAACTCCGCATCACAGTCAAGGCTCTTGCCTGTCCGGTCCTGAACAATATCGAACTCTACAAGGATGATTTCCTGAAATAATGCTTCTTATGCAAAGGTGTCCCGGACTGGTAATTTTTGTTCTGCTCTTTCTGGCGAATTCTGCTTATGCCCAGAAGCAGACCTATGCCGATTCCCATCCCTATGCTCTGACTGAAGGTTATACAGTACCTTCAGACAGGGCTGTGCTGGAGAAACTTGATGAGTGGCAGGACCTGAAATTCGGTGTTCTCATGTGCTGGGGCGTTTATTCGATCCCCGGTATTGTGGAGTCCTGGGCACTCTGCTCGGAAGATGAACTCTGGGAGTATCCTGAACGTCAGAAGATGGGTATGACCATGGCCGAATTCCGCAAGTGGTACTGGGGCTTGAGCGAGGTCTTCAACCCGGTGAAGTTCGATCCGGACAAATGGGCGGATATCATTGGGGAAGCCGGTGTGAAATATTTTGTTTTCACCAGCAAGCATCATGACGGATTCTGCCTGTTCGACACCAAGTACACTGATTATTCGGTCAAGAATACCCCTTTCGGTTCCAATCCGAGATATAACGTATTGGACGAAGTCTTCAAATCCTTCCGCCAGAAGGATTTCATGATAGGCTGCTATTTCTCGAAACCTGACTGGCATTGCCCGTATTATTGGAACCCTCTTTTCGACGCCGGAGACAGAAACTATAACTACGATGTCAAGAAGCATCCTGACTGGCAGGCGGCATATGCTGAGTTTACACGCAACCAGTTGACGGAGCTTACCACGGAATATGGCAACATTGACATCCTGTGGCTTGACGGCGGACAGGTGGACGGATCGGAATTCGGCCTGGACGAAGTCCTTGTCGATGCGCGAAAGCGCAATCCTGGCATGATCAGCGTGGACCGTGCCCGACGCAATCCCAATGAGAATTACCTTACACCGGAGTGTCATATCCCTGACGTTCAGATGAATGTCCCGTGGGAGACATGTGACCCCCTTGCGGCGTGGGGATGGATTCCGAACGCTCATTACAAGAGCAGCGCTGCGGTGATAGCCAATCTTATAGAGATAGTGGCCAAAGGCGGTAACTACCTTCTTGGCATCGGACCTGACTCTATGGGAGAAATCGACTCAGAGGCGGAGGTAATACTGTCCGAGATAGGTGCCTGGTTGCGCAAATATGGCAAGGCTATATACAACACCCGTATCACTGAGAACTACAATGACGGAAAGGTGTGGTTCAATGCCGATAAGAACGGCAGCACGCTATACGCCTTGTATTCATATTCCGAGAGGGATGGGGCGATGCCGGAGACGATAGAGTGGACCGGCAATGTCCCTTCAGGAAAGATGATCCTGCTGTCCACAGGGAGGCCTGTGAAATATACCGTTTCCGGAGACCATGTTATGGTGACCCTTCCGAAGAACCTTCCTGC
>JAZRXV010000094.1:0-2599 GCA_045600405.1 Candidatus Cryptobacteroides sp. | reverse complement strand
TTTCTTCTCTTTTCGGTGCTTTCAATACATTCCCGTCAGCTTCAAAGCCTTCAAGAATTGTTTTTGCTCTTTTTACTATCTCTTTTGGAATCCCCGCCAGCTTTGCGACCTCTATTCCGTAGCTCTCGTCAACGGGTCCTTTTACGATCTTTCGGAGGAATGTCAGGTCATCCCCTCTTTTTTTAACCGCCACATTGTAATTGACAACGCCCTCGATTTCACCCTCAAGGTCTGTCAGCTCGTGGTAATGGGTTGCGAACAGGGTCTTGGCGCCCTTGCCGAACTTGTGGATGTATTCCACGAGAGCGCGGGCGATGGACATTCCGTCATAGGTCGAGGTGCCTCGTCCGATCTCATCCAGCAGCACCAGTGACCGTGCGGACAGGTTGTGCATGATCATTGAGGTCTCAAGCATCTCCACCATGAAGGTTGATTCTCCGCGGGAAATGTTGTCGGTGGCGCCGACGCGGGTGAATATCTTGTCGAAATAGCCCATCCTTGCGGATCTGGCCGGGACGAAGGATCCGATCTGGGCCATGAGAACTATCAGCGCGGTCTGGCGGAGCAGTGCGGACTTTCCGGCCATGTTGGGACCGGTGAGGATGATGATCTGATCCCCTTTGCTGTCCATATGGATATCGTTCGGGACATATTCCTCTCCGGGAGCCATAAGGGTCTCGATGACCGGATGACGTCCGGCTTCGATGTCGATTGTGGAGGATTTGTCCACCTCCGGGCGGCAGTATCCGCGGTCGATGGCCTGCTGGGCAAAGCCCTGAAGGCAGTCGAGGCGCGAGATGATACCGCAGTTGGTCTGGATGTCACGGATTGATTTCTGGATATCCGCGACGAGTTGTCCGTAGATGCGGGATTCTATTTCGTAGATGGCGGTCTCCGCCCCCAGTATCTTCTCCTCGTAATCCTTGAGTTCCTGCGTGATATAGCGCTCGGCGCTGACAAGGGTCTGCTTGCGTATCCATTCAGGAGGGACCTTGTCCTTGAAGGTGTTGCGCACTTCGATATAGTAGCCGAAGACATTGTTGTAACTTATCTTCAGGGAACTGATGCCCGTGCGCTCGATTTCGCGCTGCTGCATCTGGATGAGGTAGTCCTTTCCTCCACGGGAGATGGCCCTGAGCTCGTCGAGTTCCCTGTCCACCCCGGAGGCTATGACGTCCCCCTTGCCGATCTGGGCAGCCGGCTGTCCGGCCATGGTGGAGCCTATGCGTTCAAGGAGCTTGTCGCAGGACTTCAGGCCTTTGACCAGATGGTCGAGAGCCTCGACCCCGGCTTCTCCGCACAGGTCCTTGACAGGCTGCATGCGTCCCAGGCTCCTGCCGAGCTGCATGATTTCACGGGGGATGGTCTTCCCCGTCGCAGCACGTGAAATGATCCTTTCAAGGTCTCCGATCTCGGAAATGTAGTCCTGAAGGGTGCGCAGGGCCTCCTCGTTGTCGTAGAAGAACTGGACTATGTCGTATCGGGCGTTGAGGGCGGCGATGTCCATTATCGGCATGGCGAGCCATTGGCGCAGGAGACGTGCCCCCATCGGGGAGCAGCACCTGTCTATGGTGTCCACCAGCGCAACCCCTTCCTTGCCTGCGTTCGATGAGAAAATCTCGAGATTGCGGAAAGTGAACTTGTCCATCCAGACGAATCTGCCTTCATCTATGCGTGAAATGCTGCATATATTCTTCAGTCCGGTATGCTGGGTCTGTTCAAGATATATTATGAGCGCCCCGGCGGAGCAGATTGCAAGCGGGAAGGAATCGATGGCAAAGCCTTTGAGACTGTTCACGCCAAGCTGCTTGTGCAGTTTCTCCTCTGCCGCTTCAAAAACGAAGGCCCATTCGTCGAGAGGGGTGATGTAATAGTCTCCGAACCTTTCCCTGACGGCCTTGAGCACATCCCTTTCCACTACCAGTTCCTTTGGCTGGAGTGAGGCGAGCAGGGTGCCTATGTATTCTATCGAGCCCTGTGCTACCTGGAAAGTTCCTGTACTGACATCCAGGAATGCCGCCCCGCATACATTGTTGTCGAAGGTAAGTCCTGCCAGGTAGTTGTGCTCTTTCTGGTCGAGCATGCCTTCTCCGAAAGCGACGCCCGGGGTCAGGATCTCGGTAATGCCGCGCTTGACAAGTTTGTTCTTGCAGAGCGCCGGGTCTTCCAACTGGTCGCAGATAGCCACCTTGTAGCCTGCCCGTATGAGTTTCTGAAGATAGGTCTCTATGGCATGGTGCGGGAATCCGGCCATCTGCGTATCCCCTTTCTCCCCGTTGGAACGGCGGGTGAGCACGAGGCCGAGCACCTTGCTCACGGTGACGGCATCGTCGGAATAGGTCTCATAGAAGTCCCCTACGCGATATAGGAGAATAGCCTCAGGGTGCTGGGCCTTGATGCTGAAATACTGTTTGAGCAGAGGGGTATCTTCCTTGGATTTTGCCATAACATACAAAATTAAGAAGCTGTTTTGAAATAATTGCTCTCGTTTGTTATGAATCTTTTTCAGTCTTTTGTTCCCGTCATTCAGTCATGTAGCTACGGCTACACTCCTTCATTCCGGAACCAAAATTACAAGAAAAATCTTCTTATAACAAAC
>JAZRXV010000093.1:0-48476 GCA_045600405.1 Candidatus Cryptobacteroides sp. | reverse complement strand
GCATGAATATCAGACGGTACATCATTCGCCCGGACTGCAAGATCATGCCGGGTTACGAATATTTCCTGAAACTCCCCCACCGGGCATTCCGCGACATCAACGGCTTCTATTCCGACAGCACGGAAGTCAAGGTGTCTCTGCCGAACGACGAGACCTTGAGTTCCATCACGGCGCACATGAGGGGCGTTGACAGGAAACTCATAGTGGACCTGCTGGACGAGAAACGCAGCAAGGTCCTCAGGAGCTATATAATAGACAGCGATTCAGACCTTGTCTTCCCATATCTCAAGGAAGGTAGATACTCCATACGCATTACCGACGATGGTAACAGGAACTCAATTGTAGACACCGGATCCATCCTGGAGCACAGGCAGCCGGAGATGGTGAAATTCTACGAAATCGACGGGGACAGTTACATCCTCCTGCCTCCTTCCACCGAACTCGACCAGACCATAGAAATGTCAGAATTATTCAGATGAGAAAGCATTTCCTGATATTCATGCTCGCCATGATCCCTGTGCTTGCCAAAGCCCAGGAAAAGACCGCGCCGCCGGATACCGTACTTTTCAGCGACGAGTATCTCGATACTGTGAAACTCCGCAAGAAAGCCAAGATCAACGACTATCTGCTGGTGGGTGTCAATTACGGCATGTCCTTCTGCAACACATATTTCAACCCCAGCAAGAACGACAAGGCCTTCGTGATGTCCCCGAACTATGTGTCGGTGATGTTCACGAAATACAGCAAGCTGTTCGACATACTCCCCTATTGCGGACTTACTTTCGGTCTCGCATACGGTCACGAGGGCTATTCATTCAAGCCCAATGAAGAATCCGGATACACACAGAATGTCGATGGGGCGGAATGGTGCTCGATGGAGGTCATCGAAATGCCGTTCATGACCCAGATACACCTGGACGCAGATCCGGTCAAGTTCATGGCGGACGTGGGCGTGTATGGAGGATACAGGCTTTCAGTAGAGCGCAGGGGGGCGGGACTGGATCCCCAGTATGCAAAGACTTTCAGGGATTATGAGCGCCGTTTCGACTACGGACTCCAGGGAGGAGGAGGCATAGCGCTCATGTTCTCCCCCATCGAGATTCATTTCAACTGCCTGGTACGCTGGGCATGGTCCAGCCTGTATGAGCCTGACTACAACAGTTCATATTATTACAGATTCGCATATCCACTGGATATAATGGCGACGGTCGGAATACATTTCCAGCTTACAAAACGGAATGGAAAGACAAGCGGACAGCTCCGCCGCGAAGCAAAAGGAATAGTTTATGGAGAGACTAAGGACTCTGCCGGTCAAAGTCGGCAATGACCTGATAATAGGCGACGGCAACCCTATCGTTGTCCAGACCATGTGCAACACCCACACCAGTGATGTGGAAGCAAGCGTATCACAATGTCTGGAACTCGCCGACGCAGGTGCACAATTGATCAGAATAACAGTACCGGGCTTGCAGGATGTCCCGCATATCGCGGAAATAAAGAAACGCCTGCGCGAAGCAGGCTGTGACACACCATTGGTTGCGGACATTCACTTTTCATCGGAAACCGCCATTGCCGTTGCTTCCGTCGTCGAGAAAGTCCGGATCAATCCGGGTAACTTCCACAAAGACCACGACAAGGCCTGCGAGCAGTTCGCCCGTTTCCTCGAAGTTTGCAAAGAACATGGAACAGCAGTGCGCGTGGGCCTCAACCACGGGTCCCTTGGGAAGAGAATCACCGACATGTACGGCAACACGCCCCATGCCATGGCCATGGCAGCCATGGAGTGGCTGGAGATGTGCATAAAAGCTGATTTCTACAATGTCGTCGTATCCCTCAAGGCAAGCAATACCGTAGTAATGGTAGAGGCTTACAGGGAACTGGTCGGTATGATGAAGGCAAGGGGGGTGGTATTCCCCCTCCACCTCGGTGTGACCGAAGCCGGCAACGGTGATGCCGGACGCATAAAATCCTGCACGGGAATTGCCACCCTGCTGAGGGAAGGGATAGGAGACACTATAAGGGTTTCCCTCACAGAACCTCCTGTCAACGAGCTACCTGTTGCGGATTATCTGGCGAAACGATTCTCCGGACTGGAATACAGGAAACAGGATATGCTGGAGATGGCCTGCGAGTGGGGTCCGAAGCTTCTGTGCAGGGAAGTTGACGATATGCCCGATTGTGAGTGGAAGGACGAAATCATGCAGGCTGCACGCAGACGTTTCACCCATCCGGAATATATCGCCTGTCCGGGCTGCGGAAGGACAATGTACAACCTCCAGGAAGCCTTCGAGCAGGTCAAGGCACGCACCTCCCACCTTCAGGGGATGGTAATAGCAGTCATGGGCTGCATAGTGAACGGTCCGGGAGAGATGGCGGATGCAGACTGGGGATATGTCGGAGAAGGTGGAGGGAAAGTATCCATATACAAAAAGGGACAGCCTGTCTTGAGGCATGTCCCTGATTCCGAAGCCATTGACAAACTCCTTGAGCTGATCAACGCTTGATTTCCACCAGGACCTCGGAGGTCTCCTGCTTCATGTTCCTGTCATAGGTATCATGCCTTACCATGCCCACACCGGGGCTGTACCAGGTATAGGCATTGGTCACACGGTTGTATGGCCCGGCCTTTTCTTCCTTATGCTCAAGGACAACTATACAGTCAAAGGTGCCTGCAGGAGTGGTCAGACTTTCCTTCCGCACGACATGCCTGTCAGAGACCCTGGCACTATATCTGATGGCACCGGCGGTTGCAGAAGAAGCAGCATCCGGAAGGATGTCCCCCGGCTGCATGTCGGAAGGAAGCACTGTCCGGCCGCCCTCCGACCGGATCCTGGCATTCGGCAGGATTGTATGCATCACTGAAGCCATGGCATCCGCCAATGTAATGCTCACATCACCGGACGGAGAGATTGCCGCATCCAGATGAATATCCTTGTCAATCACTGCCTTCCCCTTGTCGTCCTTGAACGAGGAATGATATTTCACGTCCTGAGACCCGTCCGGAAGAGTTGTCACCGAATCTATCGTCAATGTGTGGACCCACTTGGTCTTTCCCGTCTTCACTTCCGTCCTGACGTATCTGCACACCGCAGACTGGGTGTTGCAGAAATATACCTGGGCGCCCGCACAAACACTATGCAGGAGCATCAATGCCATGACTATGCGGACTCTATTTCCCATCCTGCACATTATCCGTTATGATATGGATATCCCTCTGTGGGAACGGTATCCCGATACCGTTCTCATTGAGAGCATTGTAAATCACTTCCTTGGCCTTGGCAATATATGCGGTCCTCTCAGAAACGAGCACGTACTGCCGTACGGCCACATCCACGCTGCTGTCACCGAACTCATCAAAGACGACCGTCACACCTCGGCTCATGTCAACCACATTCCGGCCGTACCTGTCCCTGGTCTGGACAGGCTTGAGCGACTCGAGAATCACCTGGCGCACCTGCTCCACATCGGAGCCATAGTTGACGCCCACGACTATCTTGACGAATTCATAAGCATTGTTGCGGGTGAGATTCTTGAAATTCTTGTCGAACAGCGACGTATTGAGATATGACACGAGCGCACCGTCGATAGTCTCGATCTGCGTGCTCTGATAGGATATCGCCGTCACCTTGCCGCGTATGCCGTCACACTCCACCCAGTCCCCGACACGCAAGCGTCCGGACATGAGCTGTATACCGTAGATAAAGTTGTTCAGCACGTCCTTCATGGCAAGTCCGAGACCGGTTGCAAGACCAGCACCCACAATGGAAATGGCTCCGGTAGGAATCTTCAGTATGATTATCAGGGACAGTATATATATGCCCCAGACAATGATGCTGATGACATTGTTCGCAAGCGTGAAATTGATCTGGTTGGAATGGATGTACGCCCCGCCGTTCTTCTTTGTCTCAACTTTCACACGATAGTTGCGGTACACTGCCCTGACAAGATAGTTGACATACTTGAAGATAAAGAACATGGAGGCCACTATGACAATGTTGGAGAATGAAAGTCTCAGTATCTCATTGCCGTTGCCGTCCACAAGATTGAAAATCGACTTGTGATAGAAGCTATGGAAGATATCCGACAGATCGAACACATTGGCCGCCATCGTGATGCAGAACGGGACGGACAGGACAGCAAGCGCCGGGACCACCGTCATCTCCACCAGGTCGAAGAACCAGGTCACTTCAAGGTGACTTCCCTTTACGGCATTTACCGGAAGTTTCTTCTGCAGCACCTTCTCGTCATACCTGTCGAGCAGATTGCTTATTGCGGTAAGACTTTCTATCGCGGCCACCTGGAACAGCCACCAAATAAGGACCTCGACTCCGAGAAGCACATAACCCACCCACGCGACCACGGTGGTGGCGATAATTACAAACAGGGTTATCCAGCCTATAAGTTCGTCACTGTCCTCCACTGAATCCTTGTATTTCATGCACACCCGGAACTGCCAGAAAGCAAATGCAAGCAGAAGGACCGGCAGAATCAGGTTGACAAGGCGGTTCGGGATAAAGATTATTCGGAAGGTGATCACAAGAAGTCCCATTATCACCAATGGCGCATACAGGAGCATCCCACCCTTTATCTGGCTTCCGTCAAGACGGATAAGCAGGGAAAGCAGGATGGCGGCGAGAAGCCATGCGAACACCAGCAGATGGCTTGAGGCAAGGGCAAAGAAATTGTGCTGCACGAACTTGGACAGAACCATGAGGGTTATTGCGAAAACCACGGAGCCGATGAAAAGTGTCAGACATGGAATATGCCTTCTGAACTCTTCGGTACGCATCTTCCTGACCCGCTTTTTGGCTATCCGGACACCGACCACGCTCATAGCAGAAGCAACGATAAGCCAGAGTATGACTATTGCTATGAAGCCGAGCACCTTCGGTCCTTTCCATTCACTCTTGTTAAGCACATCGTTCTCATCGAGCCCCAGATTGGAACTGTACTTGTTGCGTGCATCATTCATCGCACGCCTGAAGTATGTGCCGAAATTCGTCAGGACAGAAAAATAGTCATCCTGACCGTTTACGAATATGTTCTTCTGAATCTGCCTGTATCGCTCCTGGGCATAGTCATAACTCTCCTTCAGCCTCTGGTTGGCCGCCTCATAATGCTCGTTGTCACTGATGATATGGCTCTTTGCGGAGGAATACATCTTCAGCAGTGTCGTAGCGTAGAAAAGACACGAATCCCTGTCCTCCTGCCCTTTTTCATCCAGGATAAAGGTACGGAGGCGCTCTTTTATAAGGTTCCTCGAATATTCATCACGGATGCTTTCATCGACCTTGTCCGGCCTGCGTACCGGCAGCACAAGGTCAAGGCTGTCGTTATGATAGCTCAAACTGTCAGGAAGATTCTCCACCTCGCTCAACTGGGGCGGGAGACGGCGGAGGGACTCCACAAGACGGGAATACCGCTCTATCTCTATATCAAGTCTCGAAACGAAATCGTCATATGGCCTGCGCCTGCGGCTGAATTTCTCATACTCGTCAGTGACTGTCTGAAGTGCATAAGTCAGGTCGAAGGTATAATCCTGATTCTGGGAATACAGCATCAGCGACAGTTCGTTGCATTTCTTGATGATATCGATCATCTCCGAATGCTGCGCCCTGTCACTATTCTGCACATTGGACTGGATGTTGGACATGGTCGTGTATTCCTGAAGGAGTTCGTATCTGAGCACTTTGAGCGTCTGTCCGAGGTCCTTCTCATTGAACACGGCGAATGACGGCACTGCAAGCAGAAGCAGTACGGCGATCAATGACAGTTTCTTTTTCCTCATACCGATTGGAAGCATATCATACAAATATATAACTATTTTTCGTTACTTTTGTCATTGACGGGACCTTCTCCGGACTGCACATTCCTCAGCATCCGGACTGTTCTTATCCAGGACCTGTCAGAATGCAATATGAAAAAATTTGCGGCAGCAATAGCAGCACTCCTGCTCACGGCGGGGCCGGCGTCAGCCTGCACGACCGTCATAGTCTCTTCCAAGGCAAGCGCAACGGGACGTCCGCTGCTGTGGAAGCAGAGGGACTCCTCTGTCGGATTCAACTATCTTGACCATTTCCCCGCGAAAGACGGAAACTACTCATATACAGGCATAGTCAATACCGCCGACACGCGCAGGGAGAGCCTGTGGTGCGGCACCAACGAAAAAGGCTTTTCCATCATGAACTCGATGTCATACGGTCTGTCTCCAATCATCTCCGATGACCGTCCATACGAAGGCATAGTCATGAAAAAGGCGCTTGAGACCTGTGCCGACATCGATGAATTCGAAGTTTTCATCGGCAGCCTGGAGAAGCCGAACGGACTTGAAAGCAACTTCGGCGTGATAGACGCCCATGGCGGGGCCGCATATTTCGAAGTGCATGATCTGGGATACACGAGGTTCGACGTAAGCGACTCTGCGGAAGGATATCTCATCCGCACGAACTATTCAATGACAGGACGCGAAGGCGAAGGGAAAGGATACGACAGATACGACATCGCCGCCGCAATGATGGCAGAGCACGAAGGAGGCTTCTCCCCCGAATGGATAATCGACAATCTTGGACGCGAAGCTACGATAGCCAGGGAAAAGACCTTGAGCAGCGTGGTATTCGAAGGGATCGGGCAGGATGACAGTGCCTGCAGCACGGTGATATGGTGCGCTGCAGGCTACACCCCTTATTGCTACGCCATACCCGTATGGGCCGCGGCTGGCGACCTGATCCCAGAGCCTCTCCGCAAGCCTTCCGGACGGGGCTCGGCCATGAACGAACTTGCCTTCCAGTCCCTGAAAGCCGCCGGAGACATAGAGCCTGACAATGATGGGAACTTCACCCCAACAGGCCGGCAGGCGCAACTGATGCGTGAAACAAAGCTTGCCGAGAACAAGGAAATACAGGAAGGACGTTTGCTTGATGCCCGCTTCAGGTCGCAGGGTATCGACGCCGCTGCAGTAAAAACATACAACAAAGCGGTCGCAGCGAGATTCAGGAAATTCAGGAACAGCATATGGACAACAGGACGTTGAAAGCGGGTCTAATCATTGCGGCCGTCATCATTGCAGCCATTGCCGCAACGGCAACTATTTTATATCAGAAAGGAAAAATAGCCATGATAGTTGACGACGAGTACAACCAGGATATCTGCAGCATCACAGGGGGTGAAGCCGACACATTCACAACGGCTCACGGGAAATCCGTTTCCATCTTCAGCATAAAGCATGGGTCCCTCGCCATACACGCCGCCGGGAAATGGATATATGCGGACCCTGTCAGCAAAGCGGTCGAGCCTGTCACTGATTTCTCCGATATGCCGGATGCCGACCTGATCCTCATCACCCATACCCACGCGGACCACCTCGATACCCTTGCCATCAACGCGCTGGACTCCGGGCACACAAAAATCGTCTGCAATCCTGCCGGAGCCGCCGTGCTGGGAAACGGCTGCACCGTCATGCGGAACGGGGACATCATTGAAGCGCTTGAAGGAATCACCGTCGAAGCCGTCCCGGCATACAACAACTCCCCGAAAAAGGGGCAGTTCCATCCCGCAGGCCGCGACAACGGCTATGTCATCACCTTTGACGGATTGCGCATATATGTCGCAGGAGATACCGAGGACATACCGGAACTGGCGGAGCTGAAGAAGATAGACATCGCCTTCCTGCCATGCAATCTGCCTTTCACCATGACTCCGGAGCAGTTTGACCGTGCTGCGCGCATGGTCCGTCCTAAAGTCCTTTTCCCGTACCACTTCGGGGACACGGATATCAAGAAAGCCGCCGACCTTCTGAAGGACAGCGGCATAGATGTAAGGATCAGGAGTTACAGATAGTCCTTTACTCAATCACGCAATCGCCGGGAGCCTTGAGGTTCTCATCGATTATGATTTCCCCATAGGAGCCCGCTTTGATATGACCTGTGAGCGGATTCTTGACCGATGTTATATTGCCCCTGACCCGGGCCTCGACTTCAGAATATTCGAAAGCAAGGTCAGCGTCAGGATCGAAGGTACAATCCTCAAGCACAAGGCCTTTTGCATAGCATAGCGGCTGTGTCCCGGATATGCGGCAGCGCACAAGTTTCAGGTTGCGCGAATACCACGCAAGATATTCGCCTCTGACCGTCGAATCATATATTGTCACATTGTCCGATTCCCAGAAAGCATCCTTGGTATCAAGCACGGAGTCGCGGATGACTATATCCCTGCAGTACTGGAAAGTATATTTCCCCTTAAGTTCCAGACCGCTGATCTCCAAGCCGGAACTCCTAAAGAAAAGATAATCGGCACCAGTGAATCCGCAGTCCCGGACAGACACGTCACGGCAGCACCACAGGGTCTCCACAGCCTTGGGGAAGGTACACCGGACCAATCTGACACCGTCAAGTTCCCGCAATATCTTCGGGCCCCATACTTCACAGTCCGACATCTCAATGTTGCGCGAATACCATATCGGAGCCCTGGAATCTTCGGTAAAACGGCTCCGGGATATCTTAACCCCGTCGCAGCACCAGAACGGATAGCGTCCCTCGAAGAGGCAATCCACCGCTTCCACATCCGAACTCTCCTTCAGTGCGGATTCTCCTTCATGTACAATCACGTTCTCAATGCAGAGGGAGCGGCTTGCATACAGCGGTCTTTCCCCCTCGAATTCACAATCACTTATTCTCATTTCTTGTCAATTTTGTATCCATCCATCTGCCGCCATGTATCCTGACGGCGAAAATCAAGCCTTTGACGCTCAACTCCACGGCCATGGCCACCCAATAGCCGGCGAGTCCCATCCTCGGGATCAGCACCAATGCGAGCCCAAGGCGTATCACCCACATGCTCAGCAGGTTGATAGCGCTCGGCACAAGCGTGTCCCCGGCCCCGACGCAGCATCCATACGCAACGATGCTCACCCCATATAGAAGTTCAGCCCATGCCTCAATCCTCAGGCATCGCGCCCCCAGGGCGATAACCTCAGCGTCCTGGCTGAGCAGTCCCATGACAGGCGAGGCGAACAACCACATCAGCACCGCAAGCAAGGTCATCATTGCCGCACCGCTCACAATCGTTATCCTTGAGAAGCCCCTTGCCAGTTCCCGCCTCCTGGCTCCGAGGCTCTGCCCCACAAGAGTAGTGGCGGCATCCTGCATCCCATATCCTGGCAGATAGCAGAAGCCTTCGGCGATGATGGCGAAGGAATTGGCGGCGATGGCTATCGTTCCGAGAGGGGCCACAAGCACTGTTGCAGCGATATATGCTCCCCTGCTGATGAGGTTCTGAAGCCACAGTGGCCAGGAGATGTCAAGTGCCTGCCGGTTGATCCTTCCGGCACGTCTCCAACTTTTCCGGAACCCCTTGAGGCACAAGGCAGGGCTTATCCTTGACGCATACAACAGAAGGAAAAGCCCGGCACAGAGTTCGGCCAGCCCGGTACCCAGTGCGGCTCCGCGCACCCCGAGCCCCATCACGAAAATGAAAAGATAATTGAATCCCACGTCCAGCCCGCACATTGCAAGGCTGACCATGCTCGGGACCTTCATGTTACCGCTTGCTATCAGCGAAGCCTCACAGAATATCGCAATCTGGAACACCGGAAGGAAAAGGGCATAGATCAGGAAATATGACGAAGCATCATCCACTATCTCGGCTGTACCTCCGAGCCATTGTGGAAGATGCGGGCCTATCATCATGCCAAGAAGGCACAGCAGCACGCTGTAACCCAGTACGGACACGGTCCCCTGGCGGAAAATCATCCTTGCTCCGTCGAAATCACCGGCCCCGCACCTATGTGCGATCTGTACGCTGAAACCCGAACTGTTGGCATAGCAGAAACTGCCGAAAATCCATGTAGTGGTGGATACAAGACCTATCGCCGCAGCCTCCGCGCTTCCCAGACGACCCACCATGGCTGCATCGATGTAACTCATCAGGCACATGGAAAGCTGGGCCAGGATGGCCGGTATCGCGAGCAGGAAAGTAAGACGGACCTTCTCACCCCGTGTCATGGACGCACCCGTACGGAGTTTCTCCAGAAGTATGTCTTTTGTCCCGGTCATATAGCAGGACAAAGATAATAAATAAAAAATCCAGAATTATTTCTATCTTTACAAGATAGTAAACCTAAAACAGACAATAATCATGTTAGACGCAACCCGCGGCCTCTATGTCGCCCACAGTTCAAACGGACCAATCAGCATAAACCCTCAGATGGCCAACCGCCACGGCCTCATCGCCGGAGCGACCGGAACAGGAAAGACAGTGACCCTGCAAGTTCTTGCAGAGACATTCTGCCAGGCCGGCGTGCCATGTTTCATGGCAGACATGAAAGGTGACCTCTCAGGAATCAGCCAGACCGGAAGCATGTCCGGTTTCATCGAGAAGCGCTGTCCTGAGTTCGGGATAGAGAACCCGCAGTTCGAAGGCTGTCCGACCCAGTTCTTCGACGTGTTCGGAGAGCAGGGACACCCTATGCGTACGACGATGTCCAACATGGGGCCGCAACTTCTTTCCAGGATGATGGGACTCAACGATACCCAGTCCGGCGTCCTCGACATAGTCTTCAGGGTGGCGGACGAGAAAGGCCTTCTGCTCATTGACGTAAAGGACCTCCGTTCCATGCTCGCATATGTCTATGAGCACGCTTCGGAATACCAGCAGTCATACGGAAACGTCAGCCCCGCATCCGTGGGTGCCATCCAGCGGGCTCTCCTGACCCTCGAGAGCCAGGGCGCCGAGAAGTTCTTCGCCGAACCGTCATTCGACATCAACGACCTTATGCGCACGAAGCAGGGAAAGGGTGTCATGAGCGTCCTGGCTGCGGACAAACTCATGATGAATCCGAAACTCTACTCCACCTTCCTTCTCTGGCTGCTTTCCGACATATATTCAAGCCTTCCGGAAGTGGGTGACCTTGACAAGCCGAAACTCGTTTTCTTCTTCGACGAGGCCCACACACTCTTCACGGACACTCCGAAAGCTCTCGTTGAAAAGATCGAGCAGGTCGTGCGGCTGATCAGAAGCAAGGGCGTAGGTGTATATTTCATCACCCAGAATCCTACCGACATCCCTGAAACCATATTGGGACAGTTGGGCAACAGGGTGCAGCATGCCCTCAGGGCCTATACCCCGAGAGACCAGAAGGCTGTCAAGACCGCTGCGGAGACATTCCGCGCCAACCCGGAATTCAGCACCGAAGATGCCATCATGAACCTGGAGACAGGCGAAGCCCTCGTTTCATTCCTCGACGAGAAGGGTGCGCCGGCAATCGTGGAACGTGCAAAGATACTCTTCCCTCTCAGCCAGATAGGGGCCATAACCGAAGACCAGCGCAAAGAGATAATCGAATGGTCAGGACTTGGCGGGAAATATGACACGGTAATAGACAGGGAGAGCGCTTTCGAGGTGCTTCTGGCCCAGCAGGAAGAGGCCGAGGCGGCAGCGAAAGCCGAAGCCGAGGAAGCAGCTGCAGAGAAGAAAGCGGCAAAGGAAGCTTCATCAGGAAGCAAGTCAGCAAAGAGCAAGAAAACGGCAAAGACCCTTGGAGGAGCCATCCTCAGCGCCGCCACGGGGGCAGCAATCACCAGCGTATCCCGGAGCCTCGGCACCGCCGCATCCAATGCCGTGACAGGAAAGAAGAGCAAGAAGACCAGCGGCAAGGACATTGCCGGCAAGGCTATTACAAACGCTACCAGCACTGCTCTGCGCACCCTTACCAGAAGCATTCTCGGCAATCTTATCAAATAGATGAGGAAAGCCGTCATCCTTTTCCTCCTTTCTTTCCCTCTTGTATTTTCATGCAGGAGGGAGGCAGTGACGGAAATTGTCCCGGACACTGCCATAGAAACACCTTCGGTGGGATTCTGCTATGACGACTATTCCGTAGACAGCACCACAGTCAGGGCCGGCGAGCATTTCAGCGGCATAATGGCCCGGCTGGGCCTGGACCCGGACACATCCTACGCCATCGCCCAGATGTGTGACAGCACATTCGACCTGAGGAAGATACAGGCCGGAAGGGCTATTGAAGCCTTCTACAGCAAGGACACGTTGAAGCGCAGGCTTGAATATGTGGAATACCATCACAACAAGGTCAGGTCCACCATTTTCAAGTTCAGCGACTCTCTGGCCATCTGGAATTTCGAGAAACCGACCTATATCGAGAGGAAGACGGCAGATATCACTATCAGGACCTCCCTATGGAACGACATGATCGCCGCAGGAGCATCACCTGCCCTGATAGTCGACCTTGCCGACATATACCAGTGGAGCGTCAATTTCTTCGGACTCCAGCAGGGGGACAGGTTCCAGGTGCTCTACAGCCAGAAGATGTGCGGAGAGGAGATGATAAGCATAGACAGCGTATATTTCTCCCTGTTCTCATCCGAAGGCAAGCAGGTGGCCGCAGTCCTTTTCCCGACTCCGGATACCGGAGCCGCATACTGGGGCAAGGATGGAGAAAGCCTTAAGAGGATGTTTCTCAAGGCACCTCTCAAATACAACAGGATAAGTAGCGGATTCACATATCACAGGAAGCATCCCGTGACAGGCAAGGTCCGCGCCCATACAGCCGTGGACTACGCAGCCCCGACAGGAACTCCGGTACATGCCATAGGTGACGGCAAAGTCACCGCTGCAGGATGGGACGGCGGTGGCGGCGGCAACAGGATACGCATCAAGCACGCCCAGGGATATGAAAGCGCCTACCTGCATCTGTCGCGGTTCGCGCCAGGCATCAAGGCGGGGAAAGTGGTCAGCCAGGGAGATCTGATAGGTTATGTCGGCTCCACCGGAATGTCCACCGGACCTCATCTTGACTTCCGCATATGGCAGAACGGTAAGCCGGTCAATCCGCTTTCGCTTGACTCACCGGCGTCCGAGCCGCTGAAACAGGAATATCTTGAAGACTTCAACAAACTGTACGACAAGTACATGTGGGAGATCAGCAAGGACGACAAATTAATGGAAAGCGGAGTACGGGAAGGTTCCGACGAATATTTTGAGTAATATGACCATAGAGCCTGTAGCCATCTTCCACTCCCCCTTTCCGGAGAGATTCGGCATACCCCGTCAGGCGGGTGTTGCTGCCGATGTGCGCGGCACGGTCTCTCTGGAGCCATGCGTCAGATCAGCCGATGCGCTTCGCGGGCTTGAAGGCTTCGACTACATTTGGCTTATATGGGGATTCAATCTCAACAAGGAAGGCAGCGCTGCAGCAAAACTCACCGTAAGGCCGCCACGGCTCGGGGGTAACAGCCGGATAGGAGTATTCGCCTCCCGCTCACCTTTCAGACCGAACCCGCTCGGACTGTCATCCGTACGGATAGAGAGCATTGACTTCGACAACTGTGAAATCCATGTCCTGGGTGCGGATCTGGCTGACGGGACTCCGGTCTATGACATAAAGCCATACGTGACATACACCGACTCCCACGCAGATGCTGCCAGCGGATTCGTGGACAGCAACGGGTGGCTCACCCTGGAGGTAAGGATCCCGGACAGCATCAGCACCCTGTTCCAGGAAAACGAACTCACCGCGCTGGAACAAGTGCTCGCCGAAGACCCCCGCCCCAGATATCAGGACGACCCGGACAGGATTTTCGGCATGTCATATGCCGGGCGGGAAATCCACTTCCGTGTCAAGAACGGGATACTTGAAGTCTTGGAGTGAAAATAGAAAAGGATATGAGAAAGATAATGATACTTGCCGTAGTGATGGCAGTGTTTCCAGCATGCAGCCACACGGAGACACCGGATCCGGTAAAGGACGGGATCCGCGCAAAAATCGCAGAAACGGTAGGACAGGATGCCAGAATCATCATCACCTCCTATGAAAGGACGGACTCCACCACATTCGGTGAAGAACTGGAGCATCGTGTGGGAGTGCTTGAGTTACGCCGTCAGCAGAACCTCTTGAACTACGAGAAATACCGCAAGGAAGGCAAGGTGAAGAATGCAGCCAACAGGAAGGCTGATGCGGAAAAGGACCTGGAAAGGCTTGCAGGTCTGGAATCAATACGGAAAAGGCTCGCCGATTCCCTGGACGTCACGGCATACTATGACGTCAAATTCTCGGGAGAAGCTAAAACAGCATCCCAAACGACTGTATTCAACAAATACTATGCTACTGTAACCCCGGACGGCAAGGTGTACAATATACAAACAAGCCCCAAGGGTCTTCACAAACCTATGGGGCATGTTATTCCGGGTTATTCGGGATTATTTCCTGAACAGTCCGCCGAGGATGCTGGTAGCGGCGCCGAGTAAAGCACCGTTGCCCTTTCCATTACCGCCCTTGAGGGCGATGAGGATGTCGTTGATGTCCACATCACCGTCACCGTCCTGATCCTTGATGAATCCTGAAAGCTTGGTGAAAATGCCAGGGATGGCGCCGGTCAGCGCACCTGTGGTGGCATTGTTGAGCCCGAGCTTGCTGGCGATGTTGTTAGCGAACAGTTTGCCTGCAAGTGCCGTGATCGGACTGGTGGCAGCTGCTGTCTTTCCGGTAAGGAGCCCCTTGATCTGATCAAGGCCGCCAGCCTTTGTTGCGGTCTGGGTAAGGCTTCCGAATATGGATTCTGAAAGCCCGTTCAGAACCTGGTTCTGAAGATTCGAAGGGACAGCGATGTTGCTGGTGTTGGCCTTTACCTGAGAAAGGATAAGATCTGTTAAAGTTGCCATAGTGTTATTGGAATTTAAGGATTGGTTGTCTTGCGGCCGATGTCTCGTCAGGACGTCCGATAGGAGTATTGTGCGGAGCAGAATGAAGCATCTCCGCATCCTCCGCCGCCTCTGCCGCTATCTTGCGCATCACCTCGATGAACGCATCAAGCGTCTCAAGGGACTCTGTCTCGGTAGGTTCGATCATGATGGCCTGATGGAAAAGCAGAGGGAAGTAGATGGTAGGTGCATGGAAACCATAATCGAGAAGGCGCTTGGCGACATCCAGGGTTGAGACACCGTTATCGTTCAGCAGTCCGTCGAACACGAACTCATGCTTGCATACCGTAGGAATAGGAAGCTTGTAGCAGTCCTTGAGGGACTCCTTGATATAGTTTGCTCCGAGGGTTGCGAGTTTTCCTGCCATCTTCACATTCTCACGACCGAGCATCAGGATATATGCATATGCACGGAGGATGACGCCGAAGTTCCCGTGGAAACCGCTTACCTTAGGGATATTGAGGAACGGAACTATTCGCTCGGCAACACCGACCGGACCCGAACCCGGACCGCCGCCGCCATGAGGCGTCGAGAATGTCTTGTGCAGATTGAGGTGCATGATGTCGAAGCCCATATCTCCAGGGCGTACCATGCCGAGGAGCGGATTCATGTTGGCCCCGTCATAGTAAAGGAGGCCTCCGCATCCGTGGACAAGTTCAGCTATCTCCTTGATGTCACGCTCGAAAAGTCCGAGGGTGTTAGGATTCGTCATCATGATGCCGGCAATCTCAGGCCCGAGGAGAGGCTTGAGCGCCTCAACATCCACAAGGCCGTTCTCCTTTGACTTGACAACCACTATCTCAAGACCGCAGACTGCAGCTGAGGCAGGGTTGGTACCATGGGCGCTGTCAGGGACTATGACCTTTGTACGGGCCATGTCACCACGGCTCATATGATATTCCCTCATGAGCATGAGGCCTGTAAGCTCTCCATGAGCACCAGCGCAAGGAAGGAAGGTGAAATGCTTCATTCCGGTAATGGCGGCAAGGGACTTGTCTATGCAGTCATAAACCTCCCTGACGCCCCCGACTGTGTCTGCAGGCTGCAGAGGATGTATGCCGTTGAACTGGGATACTATCTCTTCATTGATCTTCGGATTGTACTTCATGGTACACGACCCAAGCGGATAGAAGCCCGTATCAACGCCGAAATTCATCTGGCTGAGATTGGTATAATGCCTTACCACATCCACTTCGCTGACTTCGGGAAGAGCCAGCGCGGATTCCCTCTGAAGTCCCGGGATGGATATTGACACATTGCTTTCCGGAAGTGAGAAACCACTTCTGCCAGGCTTGGAAAGTTCGAAAACGAGTTTGTCGTAATATTTCATAATCGAGCCCTCCTATAATGATTTGATGACATTCACAAGATTGTCGATCTCCTCCTTGCCATATTTTTCAGTGGCACAGAAGGTGACATAGCCCTCATCAGTGCTGAGTGCGGCAAAATAGCCGGCATCGAGAAGAGCCTTCTGGAGTGCGGGCACATCGCAAAGAGGACGGAGTACGAATTCCTTTAGGAAAGGCTTGTCGGACACGGCCTCGAACTTACCCGTCTTAAGGAGCTCGTCCTTCAGATAATGGGAGCGTTCCCAGCACAGATTGTTGACACGGCGCATTCCCTCCGGTCCCATGAGTGAGAGATAGACCGTGCACCAGAGAGCCATAAGGGACTCGTTTGAGCAGATGTTTGAGGTCGCCTTCTCACGACGGATATGCTGCTCGCGCGCCTGAAGGGTCAGGACATAGCAGCGCTTCCCCGAAGCATCGGTTGTCTGACCGACGATACGGCCGGGAAGTTTACGCATATACTCGCTCCTGCATGCCATGAAGCCCACATATGGGCCACCATAGCAGAGCGGAATTCCAAGGCTCTGTCCATCACCGACAGCGATGTCAGCCCCCCACTCTGCAGGGGTCTTCAGCACGGCAAGGGCAGATGGGTCGCAGTACTCTACGAGAAGCGCACCTTTCGAGTGGACAAGGTCGGCAAGTCCTGACAGGTCCGCTATTTCTCCGAAACGGTTGATTGAAGGAACAATCACTCCGGCAAGGTCGATATCACCGGAAGCGAGCGTGGCGGCTATATCATCGGAAATGATGACATTCGTGCCGGCATACTTTGCATATGTCAGGATGGTGGCAACGACATTCGGAAGAAGCCCCGATGAAATGATCACGCTGTTGCGCTTCTTGGTGCTCGCGACACACATCCTCACAGCCTCCGCGGCGGCAGTAGGGCCGTCATACATGGAAGCATTGCTGACATCGAGCCCTGTAAGGGCGCATATCATGCTCTGCCATTCGAAGATATATCTCAAGGTACCCTGGGATATCTCGCACTGGTAAGGAGTATATGCTGTAAGGAATTCGCTTCTTGATGTGATATACGGTATCACGGAAGGAGTATAGTGGTCATAAGCCCCCTGGCCGACAAACACTTTGAGTTTTGTGTTCTTTGCCGCAAGTCCTTCGAAATAATCGCGGACCTGCTGCTCGGAAAGGGCTGAAGGGAGGTCATATTCCCCCTTGTAAATGAAATCCGCAGGTACGTCGGCATACAGGTCATCAAGGTCATTGACGCCTATGCGCTTGAGCATCACGCGGATATCATCCTCAGTCTGAGGAAAGTAGCAGAATGTACCCATCTTGGCCCTATTCTGCAATCTTTGCGTATTCGGCAGCACTGAGCAGGGTCCCGAGTTCGTCAGGATCGCTCATCTCGACCTTGATGATCCAAGCTGCATATGCATCCTCGTTGATAAGCTCAGGCCTGTCCTCAAGTTCGGCATTGCAGGCGATGACCTTACCGGAAACAGGTGCGTAGAGTTCGCTTGAAGCCTTCACGCTTTCAAGGGCGCCGAAATCAGCTTCCTTCGTAACCTCGTCATCCTCATCAGGCATATCCACATAGGTTATATCACCCATCTCGGCCTGAGCGAAGTCAGAGACACCGATAATAGCGACGTTGCCGTCAACCTTAACCCATTCGTGGGACTCGCTGTAAAGGAGCCCGTCAATAATTTTGCTCATATATCTTACTTTTTATAATTGGTCTGATAGAATCTTTTCTTTACCGTCACGCCAGGGAATACGCGCTTGCGTATGCGTATCATGAGCGCCGTGCCCAGAGGTGCATAGGCGGCATCCACGAGGGCGAAGCAGATGGACTTGTCAAGGCTGATGGAATGATAGCCGGTCGTCACGACACCGACAACGGTGCCGTCTTCAGTCTCGACAGGATAGCCGGCACGAGGAATGGCATTGTCCTGAAGTTCAATCCCGACCAGTTTGCGGGCCGGTCCGTCAGCCTTCTGGGCGGCGATTGCGTCCTTGCCCACGAATTCAGGCTTGTCAAATTTGCAGAACATGCCCAGGCCTGCCATCACAGGGCTGATCTCAGCGCTGAGTTCATCTCCGTAAAGTGGAAGTCCGGCCTCAAAACGCAGGGTGTCACGGCATCCGAGACCGCAAGGCTTGACACCAGCGGCGAGAAGACGACCCCAATACTCGACCGTCCTGGCATTTGATGCATAGATCTCGAATCCGTCCTCTCCGGTATATCCGGTACGGCTGAGGATCACACGCTCGCCGTCGACGTCAAGATCCGTAAACTCATAGAACGAAAGCGCAGCGGCAGTGTCAAAGCCAAGCACTGACATGACCTTTGACTCGGCTTCCGGGCCCTGGACTGCTATCTGCCCCCATGAGTCGGACTGGTTGTCGATCACCACGTCCAGGCTCCCTTTCTGAGAAAGAAGCCATTCATAATCCTTGTCTATATTGGCGGCATTCACAACCAGAAGATAATGCTCCGGTTTGAATTCCTTATATACAAGAAGGTCATCAACAACACCGCCGTCAGGATAGAGCATCATGCCGTACAGGATCTTACCGTCCTCCATTCCCCTCACGTCATTAGTGAAGATATGGTTCACGAATTCCTCGGAATCCGGACCGCTGACGAAAATCTCACCCATATGGGAGACATCGAACATACCGGAAGCATGTCTGACGGAATTATGCTCATCGATGATACCGCTGTACTGTATCGGCATGTCAAAGCCTGCAAAAGGGCTCATTTTCGCCCCCAGCTCCACATGGGAACCGTGCAAACAGGTCAATTTAAGTTGTTCTTCCATTTTACTTGATTATATCGAGATCTTTTTTGAGGATCATCTTGGGGTCCATCATATAAACTTTCTGGAAAAGCTTGAACTGATTTCCGAAGGAAAGATAGACCTTGTCCTCATGACGTCCCTTCCTCCACCATTTGTAGAACCCGACAGGGTCATTCTCAAAAGGAATCTGAGCGAGGATACCGGTGCTGTAACCCGGATAATCGATCACGAGCCGGAGCCCCATGAATCTCTTATAGTATTCAGGGTCAGCGCGGCGGAGCTTGCTGACAAGAGGATTGAGAACCTCGAACGTATCCACCTGAAGAACCTTCTCCTTGATGATGAGCTTATGTATCCTGACCGGATCATAATTCAACCACGCACCCATACGCAGAGTCCTCGGGCCTTCCTCAGTCTCAAGCGTCAATTCATCCATTGAGAAATACACTTTCTCGGGATCCAATGGAAACAGGTTCTCCTCAGGCATACTGAATTGTTCGGAAAAGTAAACAAATATACGAAAAATAAATGAAAAACACCTAAATTTATGCCACAAAAGTGATTCTATGGCATATTTTACAGGATTTCAGACAACGGATTCCGATTTCTCCGGAATGGAAGGGACCAACTGCTATTGTTCCGGCGAAAGCGCAGCGGCCATACGTCAGGCTATATCGGGCAGGCCTCTTCAGTCCGTCCACATGATAGGCACCGGGGACTATCATTACATAAGCCTGTTCTGGGCCGAAAGGATCAGCGAGCCGTTCACGTTTCTCCTGTATGACAACCATCCGGACGACCAGCCCGATGCATTCGGGGCCGGCATGGTCACTTGTGGAAGCTGGATGAAGGATGTACGGAAACTGGACATGTGCAAAGGCACCATATGGGTGGACGGCAAAGGAACGATAACGGAAAACGGCGCCTGCCGTGAACTACCGTTATACATTTCCATAGATCTTGACATACTGTCAAGAACATATGCCCGCACCGACTGGGACCAGGGCGACATCACGCTCGAACAGATGATTTCTTCGTTGACCGTAATGTGCAGAGACCGCCGCATAATCGGAGCCGACATCTGCGGAGGGCTGACAATACAGAAAGGGGCCTCCGCGGAAGACCTGGCAACAAACGCCGGCACCGTGAAGGCCCTTACAGATTTCTTTACAAGGATGTCCTGACCAGGTCTTTATTTTGCAGCCTCAGCAGCAGCCTTTGCCTCCTCAAGGCATTTTGCGCACTTCTCACTGTCAGGTTTCGTGCATGCGCCACCTTCATGATCACCGCAGCATCCTGTCTTCTCCTCCACACATTCAGTGCAACCGGCACAATCGGAGCACTCTGCTTTCTTGCTTGAATTCTTGCAGGAGCATGCCATCAACGTCATTACGGCAATGGCGAGGATTGTCATAAATTTCTTCATATCCCAGATATTTGATTACATTTGCAAAGTTACCACTAAATTCCGTATTGACAATACGTTAAAAACTGATTTTATCGGCAAGGGCACGCTGTATATGCACATCCTTCAGCAATGCGAATTCATCCATGTCGTGAAGATCGGTACCCGAGCAGTCATACATTCCGCCTTCGAGCAGTCGTTCCGCCCTGTCCTTGACGTCCTGGCCATATACGCCGGCAATGGACGGAAGGTTCAATTGGAACTGCACCCCCATACCCCTGAGAGAGATATATTCCTTTTCATCCATATAGATATAACGCTCAGGATGGGCAAGAAGCGGTATGTACCCCACTCTTCTGATGCGCTCAAGCACTGCATGGAAATCCTGCGGAGGATTGTAATATGACGTTTCCACAAGGAGACGTCGGCCCGGAAGGGGAAGCAGATCCCCTGCCTCAAGTCTCTGTCCGAAAAGGAAATCGATCATGTTCTCCGATGCAAGGTGCAGTTGCATGTGTCCGCGATACTCTTTCTTCAGGGCTGCAAAAGCCTCCCTGAGGTCCGATGTCGCATTGGGCATATCCTGCATGATATGGGGAGTAAGGCACACAGATGCAACTCCAGCCCTCTCATACTCCTCAAGCGCCGACAAACTGCTTTCAATAGTCCTGAAACCGTCATCCACACCCGGAAGGATATGGCAGTGACAGTCACGGAATCCCGCGAAAGAAGCGGCAAGGGGCACCTTGAACAGATTGGAGAATACGGTTTTCACGAAGGCGAAGTTAGTTATTTTTCATATAAATGTGTATTTTTGCACTCTTTCAAGATTGACACATATGTTTGAAAACCTATCCGACAGGCTTGAACGCTCTTTCAAGATATTGAAAGGCGAAGGCAAGATCACCGAAGTCAACGTTGCCGAGACACTCAAAGAAATCCGCCGCTCCCTTCTGGATGCCGACGTGAGTTACAAGGTGGCGAAGGAATTCTGCGACAGGGTGAAGCAGAAGGCCATGGGTGCCAATGTGCTTACCGCCGTCAAGCCTCAGCAGATGATGGTCAAGATCGTCCATGACGAACTTGCCGCGTTCATGGGGAGCGAACATTCCGAAATCAATGTCAAAGGCTCACCGGCCATCATCCTTGTAGCCGGCCTCAACGGTTCGGGAAAGACTACTTTCTCAGGGAAGCTGGCACTCTACCTGAAGAGCAAGAAAGGCATGAAGGTTCTGCTTGCCGCATGTGACACTTTCCGTCCGGCGGCTATAGAGCAGTTAAGGACCCTGGGCCAGCAGATCGGCGTTACGGTATATGCCGAGGATGACGAAAAGGACCCGGTGAAAGTTGCCTCGAATGCTATCAAGGCCGCGAAATCCGAGGGATACAGCGTGGTAGTGATAGATACCGCCGGACGTCTCACGGTGGATCAGGAACTGATGGAAGAGATATCCACCCTGCACAAGACAGTCAAGCCGACGGAAACCCTCTTCGTGGTGGATGCCATGACCGGTCAGGACGCAGTGGAGTCGGCCAAAGCCTTCAACGAAGCCATAGACTATGACGGTGTGGTTCTCACAAAGATGGATGGTGACACCAGAGGCGGCGCCGCTTTATCCATCAAGGCAGTCACAGGCAAGCCTGTCAAGTTCGTGAGCGCAGGAGAGAAGATGGAAGCCCTTGACATATTCTATCCGGCCCGTGTGGCGGACAGGATACTCGGCATGGGTGATGTGGTCTCTCTCGTCGAGAAGGCGCAGGAGCAATACGATGAGAAGGAGGCGCGGGCCCTCAAGAAGAAGATCGCCCACAACCAGTTCACCTTCAACGAATTCTACGACCAGATGAAACAGGTCCAGAAAATGGGCAGCATGAAGGACCTTGCCAGCATGCTGCCGGGAATGGACAAGGCTCTCCGGGATGTCGACATTCCTGATGACGCATTCAAGCCTACCGAAGCCATCATCCAGTCCATGACACCATATGAAAGGGAGCACCCGGAATGCATGAACGGATCCCGCCGCAAGCGCATTGCAGACGGGTCAGGGACCTCCATCGCAGAAGTCAACAAACTCATCAAACAGTTCGAGCAGACACGCAAGATGATGAAGATGGCCGTGGACGGATCACTTCAGCAGAGGCTCAAGAGTTTGAGGAGATAATTAAAGATCGACCTTCAGGGACAGCATCTGCTGCCATCCCCGGAACACCGGAGAACCGTCCACAGAAGCTCCGAGATGGAATGCGAAAGAGACTGTAAGATCAAGCCAGCCGGCAATATGCGGTGAATAATATACATGCAGCTGGTCGCACCACGAAGACGCATCCGATTTCGTATGATAGCAATCCTCGGCCACATACAGATCACTTCCGTATTTGTCATAGAAGGGCATCAGATCCGACCCGAAATAAAAGACATTATCCAGACCGACACGGCATTTTTCCAATTTCTGGCGAGTGAGGAATCCGCCTCCCGTCACCAGCTTTTCCGCACGCCGGTCATACTGGTAGCTGAACACTCCACCCGCTGAAAGATCCACGATATCCAGCACTTTATCCGAGCTGCGCCATGCCAGCATCGGGCTGACAAGATCATTGTCCACAACGCCCCATATTGCGGGAGAGCCTGCAAAATGGTCCATTCTAGCCGTCCATTCCAGATTCACGTCACCTGCAAAATTCCACCTGCCATAGGAAAAGACCATGAACCTCTCGCGCCTGGACGGATCGCCGCCACCTCCATACTGTCCGTTCCAGTCAAGACCCAGGTCGGCATAAAGCCCCGGCTTCTCATACCTGAACATCAAGCCTTCAAAATTGTTATCATAAAAGAGAACGCTTTCGTCATAGAAAACCGGATTGAACGGAGCCTTGCTGAATGTCCTTGGGAAAACGCCGGCAACGGCCGAAAGGGAGGAACCGTTCGCCATAGAAGCATCGAGGCTGTAATACAATGTCAACTCCCTGAAAAGTTCCTTGTTCTCAAGACCTGAACCCATATCCTTCATGACATCTATCCCCGCCATCAGGCGATGGGAAAGGTTGTTTCCGGAAGTCATGGACAGTCCGATTTCCGGAGTGAGCCGCATGGCATGCAGCGTCATGGCACTGTCGAAGCCTGTATTGCGATCACCGTCCCCATACTCAAGGTTATCGAAGAAATATGTATAATCGACACTGTATTCGAATTTCTGAGCACGCGCAGAAAGCAGCGGCACCAGCAGGAGAAGGAGAATCCCGATTAATTTTTCTGACATGTCACAAAATTAGTATTTTTGTCAAAAATACCAACGCCAAATGAATCTCACGACAGCTGTAGACACAAGCGGATTCGGTGGAAAAGTCAGCCTTGAGGACAAGATCCTGATACTGGGAAGCTGCTTCGCCGACAATATCGGTACAAAGATGAAAGATGCAGGATTCGATGTCTGCATCAACCCTTTCGGCACGCTTTACAATCCGGCATCGGTATGGAGTGCCGTCTCGCGGCTTGACTCCGCGGAGCCTCTCCGTCCTGACGAATGCGAACCAATGGGAGCCGGAGCAGGCTTGGTCTGCTCATTCAGCCACCACACGTCTTTCGCCAGGCCGACGGAAGAAGAATTCCTCAGGAACGCCAATGAAAGGCTGGAAGAGGCAGCGGCTTTCTGGAAGCTGTGCAACAAGCTCATCATCACATTCGGCACAGCCATGGTATGGAGGCATGACGGGGAAGTGGTATCCAACTGCCTGAAGCGCCCTGCACGGGAGTTTACCCATGAAATGCTGGATCTGGCCGAAATAATGGACTGCATAGGATGCATCGAGTCCATGGGGAAAGAATGCATCTTCACAGTATCGCCCATCAGGCACCTTTCACAGGGTTCCCATACCAACACCTTGTCCAAGTCCCTGCTTCACATAGCCCTGTCCGATTCAGGATCGGTATATTTCCCGGCTTACGAGATACTTCTTGACGAGTTGAGGGATTACCGCTTCTTTGCGGAAGACATGTGCCACCCGAGCCCGACTGCCGTACAGATAATATGGGAGCGTTTCGTAGAAGCGGCCGTGCCTGAAAACGAACGCGTGAGGCTTCTCGAAAATGAGAAAGCCTCACGGCGTAACAGACATATGAAGATGAGGTGATTACTCCTCAGCAGGCTTCAGGGTTGAATAGACATTGGTGACATCCTCGTCATCCTCGAGAAGGTTGATGAGCTTGTCAAGACCCACCCTCTGCTCTGCGCTGACCTCCTTGAGGTCCACGTTAGGGATCTGCTCGAAACCTCCGGATATGAGTTCATAACCGTTCTCCTCAATGTATTTCTGAATCTGGCCATAAGCGGAGTAGTCTCCGTATATGACAATCACCTTGGTCTCGTTGCCGTCCTTATCCTCTTCGACTTCCTCGAAAAGTTCCTCGACACCGTAATCGATCATCTCGAGCTCAAGCTCTTCGATATCCACGCCGTCCTTGGCCTTGATGCGGAACGTACATTTCCTGTCGAACATGAAAGAGACTGAACCGCTGGTACCGAGGGAGCCACCGCATTTGGTGAAATAACTGCGGACATTGGCGACGGTACGGGTGTTGTTGTCAGTAGCGGTCTCTACGAGGAAAGCAACACCATGAGGACCGAAGCCTTCATAAATGATCTCCTTGAAGTCACCCTGCTTGCTTTCAGTAGCCTTCTTGATAGCCCTTTCGACATTCTCCTTAGGCATCTGCTCAGCACGGGCCTCGGCCATAAGTGCACGGAGACGGGGGTTGCCGGTCACTTCAGGACCACCCTGACGGACAGCTATAGTGATTTCCTTTCCCAACTTGGTAAAGGTGCGGGCCATGTGTCCCCACCTTTTCATCTTCCTTTCCTTGCGGAACTCAAAAGCTCTTCCCATATTATTCTGCTACTCTTGAAATATACCTGTCAACGTCATAGGCCTCCATGGACTGAGGATAACGGTCCTGGATCGCCTTATAGCATGCAAGCGCCTTGTCATTCTGTCCGAGCTTCTCATATGCGAGACCGGCCTTGATATAATATCCTGCTGAGAGGACATTGTCAGACATCGCAGCCGCATCCTCGAAACACTTCACGGCGGATGTATAGTTCTCAAGTCCTACATATGCGTCACCCTCGCACGCCTTGGCGCGGGCAGCAAGCACAGGCTCCTTGCCGTTGTATTTCTTAAGATATGAGATAGCGCTCTCATAGTTCCCGAGCTGGAGTTCGCAGACACCGGCATACATATAGACTGCCTTACCGGCCTTTGCGCCATAGCTGTCGATCACATCGGCGAAACCGAGGACGTTGCCGTCACCGTTGAGTGCAAGATCGAACTCGCCCTTCTGGAAATTGAGTTCTGCAGGGAAAGCCTGCTCCTGAGCCTCAGCGCACTTCGGCTGATAGACGAACTTGGTATAGGCCAGAATGATAAGCGCCAGGGCGAGGACAATCCCGCCGGCAATGTAAAACGTTTTCTTGTTCTTCTCAAGGAATTCACGAGTCTTTGATACGCCCTGCTCGATGCTTTCCTGGCGTGCAGCCTCTTTGTCCTGTGTGTTGATGTTTGCCATATTTATGTAATTTTGATTTCGTTTACGCAGTCTGCAAAATTAGGAAAAATCTTTAACTTTACAATTATAATCTCTATATTTGTACTATGCCACAGCTTAAAAAGATAGTCATTCAGGATTTTCGCAACATCTCCCTCCAGGAGGTGGAATTCTCCCCGAACATCAACTGCATAAGCGGTGGCAACGGCGAGGGCAAGACCAACCTTCTCGATGCCATATGGTATCTCTCGATGACAAAGAGCGCCTTTTCCCCGAGCGACAGGTTCAATTTCCGATACGGCACTTCCGCATTCGCAGTAAGCGGCACCTACGACATGGGAGGCGGGCTCCGCTCGAAGTTCAGCATACGCACCAGCGACGGGGAGAAGAAGATGATGCGCGACGACAAGTTCTACCCGAGGATCTCGGAGCACATAGGCGTAATCCCCATAGTCATGGTCTCCCCTGCCGACACGGCCATGGTCAGCGAATCAGGCGAAGAAAGGCGGAAGTTCGTCAACGCAGTCCTGTCACAGATGAGCCCGGGCTATCTTGACAGCATCCAGCAGTACAACAGATACCTCCTCCAGCGGAACAAAGCCCTCAAGGAAGGCATCTGCGACGGCACTCTCCTGGATACCTTCGACTACAGGCTGTCCGCGACCGCCGGCCCCGTCCATGAGGCCAGGAAGCAGTTCTGCGAAGACCTCACTCCGATCGTGGCCGATTATTACCGCCATATCTCGGGAGGAAAGGAGGATGTCGGCATAGACTACCGTTCGGACCTTCTGAAAGGTCCACTTTCCGACACTCTCGCATCATGCAGGGATAAGGACAAAGCGCTCAGGTTCACCTCCGCAGGCATACAGAGGGATGATTTCATCTTTACGATGGACGGCCACCCAATACGCAGGTGCGGGTCACAGGGGCAGCAGAAGTCGTTCCTCGTAGCCCTGAAGTTCGCCCAACACGAACTGATGAAGCGGAGGTGCGGAGTACCTCCGATAATGCTTCTTGACGACCTATTCGACAAGCTCGACATGGATCGTGTCTCCAACCTGCTGAAGATGGTTGCGGACAAGGAGTTCGGCCAGATATTCCTCACTGATTCCAACAAGACGCGAATCCGGGCCATCGTGGACGCAATCACTTCCGACAGGGCATATTTCGAGACGAAAGGAGGCGTCTTCACCAGGATAGATGAACAGGATTGAGAAGAAGACGGCCATCAGCGCAGGAGATGCGATAAAGGCCTTCCTGAGGCAGTACAGACTGACTCCGGCGCTCAACAGCAGAAGGATTTCAGAAGCCTGGGACAATGCTTCCGGAGCCTCCGCCTACACCGTCAGGCGCTATTTCCGTGACGGGCGGCTGTATATCACCCTGAACTCATCCGTAGTCCGCAGCCAGCTGTCATTCCAGAAAGAAGCGCTGCTGGACAGGATAAATGCAATTTTGAAAGATGACATCCTGTTTGACTGCGAGGACAGGGATACAGGATTCGTAAAAGAACTCATTCTGAAATGAAACTTGTCATAGATCAGGCAATACCGTTCATAAAAGGGGTTTTCGAGCCCTATGCAGAAGTTGTGTACAAGGATGGAGGCGCAATTTCAAGGGATGACGTCACAGATGCTGACGGTCTGATAATCCGCACCAGGACAAAATGCAACGCAGAACTCCTCGACGGCTCCGGGGTGAAGACGATTGCCACCGCTACCATAGGCACCGACCACATCGACATGGATTACTGCCGTGAACACGGCATATTCGTCAACAACGCGGCAGGATGCAACGCCGGGGGTGTCATGAACTATGTCTTTTCCGCCGTTTACGGCACCGCATCCCGCAAGAGCATCCCTCTGGAAGGAACGACATTCGGTGTCATAGGAGTAGGACATGTCGGCAGCAGGGTCGCCCAGACTGCCAGGTCACTTGGATTCAATGTCCTGCAATGCGACCCTCCGCGTGCGGAAGCGGAAGGGACCGCACATTTCTGCAGCCTTGACCACCTTCTCCGCAACTCGGACATAGTGACCCTCCATGTCCCCCTGAATGAAAGCACGAGGGGCATGGCCGATGCATATTTCTTCTCCAAGATGAATTACGGCGCTTTCTTCATCAATGCTTCCAGGGGCGAGGTCGTGATCGAAGACGACCTGATAAGCGCTATCCCAAAATTAGGGCCTGTCATAATCGACACTTGGTGCAACGAGCCCGACATCAACCACACCCTGCTCAATCTCGCCGACATCGGCACCCCGCATATCGCCGGCTATTCATATCAGGGGAAACTCAACGGCACATGCATGGCAGTTAGGGCTGTGGCAAGATATTTCGGCATAAGCGGACTGTATGACTTCTTCCCGGAAGCGGACGGATCCCTTGCATCCGTCAAACTTGACCCTACAGGAAAGACTCAGGGGCAGATCGCATCAGAAATCCAGTACACATATCCTATTTTCACCGATGACTTCATGTTCAGGATGAATCCATCAGGATTCGAAGACCTGCGGTCGCAATACAGATACAGAAAAGAATTCTACACATATTGATATGTACGACAAGAAGATCAATGCTCAGATCGAGCGTTTCCGCCAGGGGTTCCCATGGCTTGACATAGTTGCTCCGGCCACTCCCGGCAATGGGGTGGAAGTCCTTGACGGACAGGCGCAGAAAGAAGCAGCCGGATATGCTGACAGCAGCGAGGTGGCTGGAAAATGCAAGTTCGTCCCGGCATCAGGAGCCGCATCCCGCATGTTCAAGGACATCTTCGCAGGCATGGACGAGCCCAACGACGCCACAAGGAAACTCGCTTCCGAAGTCGAAAAAATGGCATTCTACACCCCGGAAGCATTCGGTCCCGCACCGCATGACCCATGCACTACCGCGCATCGCCTGCTTGACTCAGACGGGCTCGGCTATGGCTCTAAGCCGAAGGGAGTGCTGAGATTCCACCGTTATCCCAACGAGGTCCGCACCGCCCTCGCAGAACATCTTGTGGAAGGCCAGGCCTACATGCGCAACGCTGACGGCAGCGTGAATCTGACTGTGACCATTTCTCCTGAACACAGACAACTGTTCGAGGATGCCGTAGCAGAAATCAAGGAGACATATGAGAAACGGTACGGGGTGAAATACAACATCCGCTTCACATATCAGGACAAGAATACGGACACCATCGCCGTGGATCCGGACAACAAGCCTTTCCTGAAGGATGACGGGAGCATCCTGTTCAGACCGGCAGGACACGGGGCCCTCATCTACAATCTCAACGATGTGGATGAAGAACTCGTCAGCATAAAGAACATCGACAATGTCTGCGTGGAAAGGATGCAGCCGGTCACTTACTTCTGGAAGAAGGTCCTGACAGGCCGCGCCCTCCAGCTCCGCGACCGGATTTTCGACTACATCTATACCCTCGACCAAATGACCGAGACAAGGAAGAATCTGGCGGATTTCGCCTATCTTCCAGGAAGGATCATGAATCAGGACGACCCTTATGCCACTCCGGAGTGCCAGGAGCTCTGCAACGAGATCGAAGAGTTCCTCCGCAAAGAGCTCTGCATTGAAATGCCCGAGGCAAAGGATTGCCGCGACAGGGCCGAGAAACTGAGGGAGAAACTGAACCGCCCGATCAGGGTTTGCGGAATGGTCAGGAATCTCGGAGAACCGGGAGGCGGCCCATATATCATCAGAGGGAAAGACGGAAGCACTTCGCTCCAAATCCTCGAAAGCGTACAGATAGACAGGAACAACCCTGAAGCCATGAAAGCAATGTCCGAGGCCACTCATTTCAATCCGGTGGACCTTGTATGCTGCCTCCGGGACTACAAAGGCGAGAAATTCAACCTCCTCGGACATGTGGATGAAGACACGGGATTCATAAGTTCGAAAAGCTGGCAGGGACGCGAACTCAAGGCCCTGGAACTTCCGGGCTTATGGAACGGCTCCATGTCCGACTGGAACACACTGTTCGTGGAAGTGCCGGTCGAGACCTTCAACCCTGTCAAGGTGGTGCTTGACCTTCTGCGGCCTGCACACCAGCAATAGACATGCCCGCAATCGTCAAGACCAACGCCGCACGGCTCCTGGATGCCGCAGGCATACAATACGAACTCATCCCCTATTCATATACCGAGGATGACCTTTCGGCACAGCACGTGGCGGCGGAACTCGGGGAGGACATCGACCAGGTCTTCAAGACCCTGGTGCTCAGGGGAGACAGGAACGGTCTGTTCGTCTGCGTGATTCCCGGTGACTTCGAGGTTGACCTGAAACTTGCGGCAAGGATTTCCGGAAACAAGAGCTGCGAGATGCTGCATATGAAGGAACTGCTTCCGAACACCGGCTATATCCGGGGTGGATGCTCCCCGATAGGGATGAAAAAACAGCTCCCGACCTTCATTCACGAGTCCGCGCTGCTCTATGACCACATTTTCATTTCAGCCGGGGTACGCGGCCTGCAGTTCAAGATCAACCCTCTGGAACTGATAAATTACATAGGGGCGGAATTTTACCCTCTGTAAAAAAATTCTTATATTTGTGACTGCATCATGCGCGTACGCGTATCATACAGTCATGAGTAAACAACAGGATAAAATCAAAGCGCTGGTCGGGCGCAGGGAAACCGCCCGTATGGGAGGCGGTCAGAAAAGGATTGACGCCCAGCACCAGAAAGGGAAGCTGACTGCCAGGGAAAGGCTTGAACTGCTCCTCGACAAAGGCAGCTTCGAAGAATTCGACATGTTCGTCCAGCACAGGTGCACCAATTTCGGCATGGACACAAACCATTCCGACGGTGACGGAGTAGTGACGGGACAGGGCACGATAGACGGACGCCTCGTCTATGTCTTCGCCCAGGACTTCACCGTCAACGGAGGGTCCCTTTCCAAGACCATGTCGGAAAAGATATGCAAGGTCATGGACATGGCTGCCAGGAACGGAGCGCCGGTGATAGGTCTCAATGATTCGGGCGGAGCCAGGATCCAGGAAGGCATCGACGCACTTGCCGGATACGGGGAGATTTTCGAACGCAACATACTTTCCAGCGGCGTGATACCGCAGATCAGCGGCATCTTCGGTCCTTGTGCCGGCGGCGCAGTCTATTCCCCCGCCCTGACCGACTTCACCCTCATGGTGAAGAACACATCCTACATGTTCCTTACCGGACCCGCGGTAGTGAAATCAGTCACCGGCGAGGATGTCACACAGGAAGAACTCGGAGGTGCAACAGTCCACTCGAGCAAGAGCGGAGTTGCCCATTTCGCAGCTGAGACCGAGCAGGAAGGCATCGCAACCATCAAGAAGCTCCTCTCTTTTCTCCCGCAGAACAACATGGAGACAGCCCCCGTCCGTCCGACTTCGGACCCGGCCGGCAGGACTGATGACATGCTTAACGAAATCATCCCGGACAACCCCAACAAGGCGTACGACATGTACGGAGTGGTCCGCAGCATAGTAGACGACGGGGATTTCTTCGAAGTCCATAAGGATTTCGCCAGGAACATCATAGTCGGATTCGCCCACATGAACGGGCGCAGCGTCGGCATCGTGGCCAACCAGCCGGGCATGCTCGCAGGCGTGCTTGACATCAACGCCTCACGCAAGGCATCAAGGTTCGTCCGATTCTGCGACGCATTCAACATCCCTCTGGTAACGCTGGTCGACGTACCGGGCTTCCTCTGCGGTACTCAGCAGGAATACGGCGCAATAATCTCCAACGGAGCAAAACTGCTCTACGCCTATGGCGAGGCAACGGTCCCGAAGGTTACAGTAACGCTGCGCAAGAGTTACGGCGGAGCCCATATCGTGATGAGTTGCAAGCAGCTCCGCGGAGACATAAACTACGCATGGCCTTCCGCCGAGATCGCCGTAATGGGTGCCAAAGGTGCCGTCGGCATACTCAAGGGAGTGGAGGAGGCCGAATACAACGAACTCTTCTGCAACCCGTATCAGGCCGCGCAGAAGGGCTACATCGAGGATGTCATCGAGCCGCGCAACACCCGTTTCCGCGTGATACGCGCTCTTGAAACACTTGACGGAAAGCGTCAGGACAAACCGGCACGCAAACATGACAACCTCCCTTTGTAGCATAATCCTGACTGCAGGAGCCGACAAGATGGCTGCGTCCGACCCACACGGCTGGACCCTGACCCTTATCAGCGTCCTGGTGGTATTCTCCGCACTCGTGATCCTTTACGGTCTGTACAGCCTGTCCGGGTATTTCCTTTCTGGCAGATTCAAGGAGAAGAAGGCCGGCGGGAAAGGAGACGAAGCAGCCATCGCCGCAGCGATAGCCATGGCGCTCGAGGCAGAGACATCATCCGATGAGGTGGAAGCGGCAATCGCAGCGGCGCTGCACCTATATCTGGGAGAATCCGTGCATGATATCGAGCCGGGATTCTTAACGATCAGGCCGAAAGACAACACAAACTGGAAATTCAGAAACTTACGATAATGAAAGAGTATAAGTTCAAGATCAACGGGAAGGAATACGACGTGACCGTAAACGGCATTGAAGGCCGGAATGCGGATGTCACAGTCAATGGTGTCAGATACAGCGTGGAGATGGCCGGGGATACCGCTCCGTCCCAGGCACCGGAACCGGTCATCGCTGCCCCCGCAACGGCACCTGAACCGGCTGCAACGCCGGCCGCACCGGCCGCGGCACCTTCTGCCGGGACCGGAAAGACAATCAACAGCCCTCTGCCGGGGGTCATCATTGAGGTGAGCGTCAAAGAAGGGCAGACCGTCAAGCGCGGCCAGAAAGTGGCCGTACTCGAGGCAATGAAGATGGAGAACGAGATCCAGTCCCCGGTGGACGGCACAGTGACCGCAATCCACGTCAGCAAAGGCGACTCCGTCCTTGAAGGAGACAAGGTAGCAACTATAGCATAATGGAGAACATCATAGGCAGTCTTCAACAATTCTGGCAGTTCACAGGTTTTGCGAACTGCACATGGCAGCACCTGGTGATGATTCTGATAGGGGTGGGATTCATCACGCTGGGCATCGTCAAGAAATGGGAGCCGCTGCTTCTGGTCCCTATAGGATTCGGAATGATCCTCGGAAACATTCCTCTGTTCTTCGACCCAGCCACAGGCGCAGGACTGAAAGTCGGCATCTACGAGGAAGGTTCCGTGATGAATATCCTGTATCAGGGTGTCCGTCAGGGATGGTATCCTCCCCTCATATTCCTCGGCATAGGTGCAATGACGGACTTCTCCGCCCTTATTTCACAGCCGAGGCTCATACTCATCGGAGCTGCAGCCCAGATGGGCATTTTCGGAGCCTACCTGATTTCCCTCGCCCTGGGCTTCGCCCCGAATGAAGCGGGTGCGATAGGCATAATCGGAGGCGCCGACGGCCCTACCGCAATCTTCCTCAGCTCAAAGCTCGCCCCGGAACTCATGGGTGCCATCGCGGTATCAGCATATTCCTATATGGCTCTGGTGCCTGTGATACAGAAACCTGTCATGCTGCTGCTCACCACAAAGAAGGAGCGCATGATAAGGATGAAGAAGCCACGCGAAGTCAGCCAGAGGGAAAAGATAATCTTCCCTATAGTCGGCTTCCTGTGTACCGCATTCATAGTCCCTTCCGGACTTCCGCTGCTCGGAATGCTGTTCTTCGGGAATCTCCTGAAGGAAAGCGGAGTCACCAAGCGTCTTGCAGCCACTGCGGGCGGTCCAATGATCGATGTGGTCACAACCCTTATCGGACTTACCGTAGGAGCTTCCACACAGGCTGACGTATTCATCTCCGCTACATCCATCAAGATTTTCCTTCTCGGACTGGTGTCATTCGTCATAGCAACGACTTTCGGTGTGCTGTTCGCCAAATTCATGAACCTTTTCCTCAAGGAAGGAAAGAAGATAAACCCTCTCATCGGCAATGCCGGAGTGTCCGCAGTGCCTGACAGCGCGAGGGTGTCCGAAGTCGTCGGACTCGAAGAGGATCCTGAGAACCACCTGCTGATGCACGCCATGGCCCCTAACGTGGCCGGTGTCATCGGCTCAGCCGTAGCCGCCGGCATCCTGCTCGGATTCCTAGGCTAGACACATTGACAACAAATTGATACACATATGGACAAATTACAGGAACTGACAGAAAAGCTTTATAATGAAGGCTTGTCCAAAGGAAAGGAAGAGGGAGAGAAGATGATTGCGGAAGCCACGGCCAAGGCCGGCGGAATCATAGCCGATGCAAAGGCCGAGGCCGCAAAGATCATCGCCGAAGCCGAAGCGAAGGCCGCCGATATCATCACCAAGACCGAATCCGACGTCAGGATGGCCGCCTCCCAGAGCCTGCAGGCCACAAAGAAGGATATCGAGGATCTCCTCATAGGCAAGATGTCCTCAAAGACGGTCAGCGACACCCTTCAGGACGCCGGTTTCCTGAAGGATATCATACAGAGTGTAGCATCCTCTTTCAGCGCAAGCGAGTCGAAGGATATCAGCCTCCTGCTTCCGGAAAGCCTCAAGGAGAAGTTGGAACCGTGGGTGAACGGAGAACTCTGCAAGGCACTCGGTACCGAAGTCAAGGCAGAGTTTTCGAAGAAGATCGCAGGCGGGTTCAACATTGGTCCGAAAGACGGAAGCTGGTTCGTCAGCCTCACCGACGGGACCTTCAAGGAACTGATTGCAGAATACCTGCGCCCGGTAACCAGAAAACTCCTTTTCGGTGAATAATTACGAGTACATAATCGCAAGCCTCCCGGTATTGGACCAGGACATTCCGTCGCTATCGCATATCGACGAAGACGGGATCATTGCCGGGATAATGGAGCAGTGCGGCCGGGATGACAGGGATACCATAGACTTCCTGCTCAGCGGGTATGAGGCGGACAAGCTTGTGATGGAATTCTACCGCAAGGCCTTGAAGCACAAGAGCCGCTTCATCCGCGAATTCTTCGGATTCGACCTCGATCTGAGGAATGCGAAGGTACGATACATCAACAGATCGCTGGAGCGCGAAGCCGGTCTGGATGTACTGGCGCTCCCGGAAAGGGAGGAGACGGAATTCGAGGAAGAGGCAGCAGCCGACGCGGTCCTGAACGGGAATGACATACTCGCAAGGGAACGCGGCCTGGATGACCTCATTTGGAAGAAAATCGAAGACATCACCATCATGGATGTATTCAGCCTGGACGTGATACTCGGATTCATAGCGAAGTTGAAAATAATCACGCGCTGGCTCAAACTCGACCCAGAGACCGGTCGCGACATGTTCAGGAAAATGGTTGAAGAAATAAGAAACGACAGATAACATGAAAAGTACAGGAAAGGTAACAGGCATTGTTTCCAATCTCGTGACCGTGGAGTTCAACGGCCCGGTGGCCGAAAACGAACTCTGCCATATCAATCTTGGCGGCACAGCGCTCCTTGCGGAGGTCATCAAGGTCAATGGCAACAAGGCATCGGTACAGGTGTTCGAAAGCACCCGTGGTCTCCGGAACGGCGACACGGTAGAATTCCTGGGGAAGATGCTGGAAGCAACCCTCGGACCGGGACTTCTCTCAAGCGTGTATGACGGTCTGCAGAACGACCTTACCACCATGGAAGGCGTATTTCTCAAGAGAGGCGAATATACGGATCCGCTTGACCGCGCGAAACTCTGGGATTTCACCCCCGTCGCCGCCACCGGTGACAAGGTGACCGCCGCCGGCTGGCTGGGCGAGGTGAAGGAAGGATGGCTCCCTCACAAAATTATGGTGCCGTTCAAGATGACCGGCGAATATACCGTCAAGAGCATCGCTCCGGCGGGACAGTACAACGTGGACCATGTAATTGCCGTCCTCACCGATTCAGAAGGCGAGGATATCGATATAACCATGACCCAGAAATGGCCTGTCAAGGTGGCCGTCAGGGCCTACAGGGAGAAGCCGCGTCCGACGACCATCATGGAGACCGGCGTCAGGGTGATAGACACTTTCAACCCTATTGCCGAAGGCGGAACCGGATTCATCCCGGGACCGTTCGGATGCGGGAAGACCGTACTCCAGCATGCAATCGCAAAGCAGGGCGAAGCTGATGTCATAGTCATGGCCGCATGCGGCGAACGTGCCAACGAAGTCGTGGAAATATTCTCCGAGTTCCCTGAACTCATCGATCCGCATACCGGACGCCACCTCATGGAGCGCACCACCATCATATGCAACACCTCCAACATGCCTGTGGCAGCGCGCGAGGCCTCGGTTTATACAGCAATGACCATATGCGAATATTACCGTGCAATGGGTCTGCGCTGCCTTCTGCTCGCCGACTCCACTTCACGCTGGGCCCAGGCCCTGAGGGAAATGTCCAACCGTATGGAGGAGCTCCCGGGAGCAGATGCATTCCCTGTCGACCTCTCCGCAATAATCTCAAATTTCTACTCACGCGCAGGTATGGTCATGCTGTCCAACGGACAGAAGGGTGCCATCACATTCATAGGCACGGTCTCCCCTGCCGGAGGAAATCTCAAGGAGCCTGTAACCGAATCGACAAAGAAGGCAGCAAGATGCTTCTACGCACTCGAGCAGAGCCGCGCCGACCAGAAGCGCTATCCGGCCGTCAATCCAATCGAATCCTATTCAAAATATCTCGAATACCCTGAAATAGAGCAATTCCTCGATGACAAGATCGAGAAGGGATGGGTGCAGAAGGTCGCGAAGGCCAAGAACATCATCCGCAGGGGAAAGGAAATGGCCGACCAGATCAACATCCTCGGAGACGACGGAGTGCCTATGACCTACCATGAGACCTACTGGAAGTCCGAACTCCTTGATTTCGGATTCCTCCAGCAGGATGCTTTCGATGCCACAGACGCCCTCTGCCCTATCGAAAGGCAGCGGTTCATGCTCGACCTTATCCTCGGCATCTGCGACCACAGTTTCGAATTCGACGATTTCGAGAAATGCCGGGATTTCTTCAAGGAACTCATCAACGACATGAAGCAGATGAACTATTCAGAATGGCAGAGCGCCCAGTTCAACTCTTATCTGGAAAAGATCAACAAACTCCTTTCATAATATGGCAGCCAAAGCATTCCAACGTACATACACACAGTTGCAGGCCATCACCAAGGCCACCATATCCCTTGATGCGAAGGGAGTTTCCAATGACGAACTCGCCACGGTGAACGGCAAACTCGCCCAGGTGGTGAAGACCAAGGGAGACCGCGTCACCCTGCAGGTATTTGCAGGTACCGAAGGCCTTCCTACAAACGCTGAGGTATCCTTCCTCGGAGCCCCTCCTACGCTCAAAGTATCCGACCAGTTGTCCGGGCGTTTCTTCAATGCCTACGGACATCCAATTGACGGAGGCCCGGAGATCGAGGGCGAGGAGCGTGAAGTCGGAGGGCCGTCCGTGAATCCATACAAGAGGCGCCAGCCTTCGGAACTCATCCCGACCGGCATCGCAGGAATCGACCTCAACAACACCCTTGTCTCCGGACAGAAGATCCCGTTCTTCGCCGATCCTGACCAGCCGTACAACAAGGTAATGGCCGACGTCGCCCTGCGTGCGGACGTGGACAAGATCATACTCGGAGGCATGGGACTTACAAACGACGACTATCTCTTCTTCAAGCATGAATTCGAGAATGCAGGAGCCCTTGACAAGATCGTATCTTTCGTCAATACGACTGAAGAGCCGCCTGTGGAGCGCCTGCTCATTCCTGACATGGCACTGGCTGCAGCGGAATATTTCGCTGTCGACAGGAACGAGAAGGTGCTGGTACTGCTCACGGACATGACACTTTATGCCGACGCACTCTGCATCGTGTCCAACCGCATGGACCAGATCCCGTCGAAGGACTCGATGCCGGGCTCCCTCTATTCGGACCTCGCAAAGATATACGAAAAGGCCGTGCAGCTTCCTGACGGAGGTTCCATCACCATCATCGCTGTGACCACACTCAACGACGGGGACATCACACACGCCATTCCTGACAACACCGGATACATTACCGAAGGACAGTTGTTCCTCCGCGCCGACTCCGACTCAGGCAAGGTCATCGTGGATCCGTTCAGGTCACTGTCACGACTGAAACAGCTCGTGCAGGGCAAGAAGACAAGGGAGGATCACTCGCAGGTCATGAACGCAGGTGTACGCCTGTATGCCGACGCCCAGAACGCCAAGACGAAACTCGAGAACGGCTTCGACCTTTCCGATTACGACCTGCGCTGCCTGGACTATGCAAAGGAATATGCCACACGTCTGCTGTCAATAGACGTGAACATAAAGATAGATGAGATGCTCGATACGGCATGGGAGATATTCGGAAAGCACTTCTCCCCTACCGAGACCGGCATAAAGAAAGCACTTGTGGACAAATACTGGAAAGCCTGATGGCAGTAAAGTTTCAATACAACAAGACGTCCCTGACCAATCTCGGCAAGCAGCTGAAGATCCGTCAGAACGCATTGCCCACCCTCAAGAACAAAGAGTCGGCTTTGCGCGTGAGCGCTCTTGTGGCCAAGGCCGACTCGGAACAGCTGGCAGCGGAACTTGAAGCATCTATTCGGAAATACGATTACCTGGCCGCTCTCTGGAACGAGTTCGAGCCCGGTCTGATACGCATCACGGACATTGACCTCAAGACCGTCAAGGTGGCAGGGGTGAAATGTCCGCATCTTGACCGTATCCATTTCGAGATAAAGCCGTTCAACGCTTTCGTCAAGCCTGCATGGTATCCGGACGGTGTCAGGATACTGCAGGATCTCACAAGGCTTGGCATCGAGTCCGAAATATTCGAGCAGAAACGCCAGATCCTGGAATTCAACAGGAAAAAGACGACCCAGAAGGTCAACCTGTACGAGAAAGTCCAGATCCCGGGCTATCAGGAAGCGATACTCAAGATAAAGCGCTACATGGAGGATGAGGAGAACCTTTCCAAGGCCGCATCCAAGATTGTGAAAGGCAGGCACGAAGAAGAAGAGGAGGCTGAGGTATGATTGAGAAAATGACCAAATACTCCTGGATTCTCCTGAATTCAGACAAGGACAGTTTCCTTGGGACCATCCGTGAGTTGGGAATCGTTGACATCAAGCATTCCCGGAAGCCCGTTGATGCCCACTCCGAGGAATTGATGGCAAAAATCGAGGCCACAAAGCGGCGCATAGCCGAGATTGGCCGAGGATCCGATGACAAGCTCAACTCGCTGATCGCAAAGGAGCAGGACCTCGGCAAAGAAGCCGACAAGGTAAGAGTCTGGGGCGAATTCGACAAGAGCCGGCTTTCCGAGCTGGGTCTGTCTCTGTGGTTCTACAATTGCCCCACAAATAAATTCGACCGCGAGTGGCCCGGGCAATATGCCATACAAATCGTTGCGGAAGAGAACGGCATGACCTGGTTCGTCGTCGTAGGAGACAACAGCGGCTTCCCCCTGAAGGAAGCTGACAAACCGGAAAGGCCACTCTCCGAAGTCGAAGCCGATCTTGCAGCGGCAAAGTCAGAAAGAGAGGCATACGAATCAGAACTCGCATCAGAAAAGGACACCATCCCTGCCATGCAGGAACAGGTCAGGGATATGGAGTCCGAATTCAGCCTGTATCTGGCCAGCCTTAAGGGAGATTCCGCAGCGGAAGGCTTCCTTACCGTATATGAAGGATTCGCTCCCACAGAGAATGATACCGTACTCAAGCAGACATTCGACGGAATGGATGTGGTATGGTTAGCATCACCGGCCGATGTGGTTGACAATCCACCTATCAAGCTCAAGAACAACTCATTCTCCAAGCAGTTCGAGTCTCTTACCGAGATGTACGGGATGCCTTGCTACAATGAGTTCGACCCCACAATATTCCTGAGCATATTCTTCCTGCTGTTCTTCTCCATGTGCATGGGGGACGCCGGATACGGCCTCATCCTCATAGCCCTGGCATTTTTCTTCAGAAGCAAGAAAAGCACCAGCGGTCTCACAAGCCTCTGGAGGCTCATAGCCATACTCGGTGCCGGAACCTTCGTGGTGGGCATAGTGATGGGCAGTTTCTTCGGGATAGACCTCACTCAGCAAAACTGGGTACCGGGAGGGCTCAAGAAGATAATGATCACCGGAGACGTTGAAGTAGGAGGTTCGAACTATGCAAAGCAGATGATACTGTCGCTCGGCATCGGTGTTCTTCACATCTGCCTCGCCCTCATCATGAAAGCCGTCTGGGCTGTAAGGAAAGATGGGTTCAGGAACAGCCTGAGCGCCATAGGGTGGACCATGCTCATCGTCGGCAGCATCGTCATCTTAAGCCTCGGCCTCCCGGGAGTCATCTCCGCCGTCACAATGAAATGGCTCATCATCGGCATAGCCGTCGTTTCGGCCCTGGGCATATATCTGTTCAACAAATGGGGCAGAAATCCCCTTCTGAACATTGGCTCGGGCCTCTGGGATACTTATAATATGGCATCAGGCCTCATGGGTGACGTGCTCAGTTACATCCGCCTCTACGCCCTCGGACTGTCAGGCGGCATGCTTGGTTCAACCTTCAACATGATGGGCGGCATGGTGCTTGGCGACAATCCCACATGGCAGTGGCTGCCGTTCGTGCTGATTGTACTGTTCGGCCATGTTCTCAACATCGCCATGAGCTGCCTTGGCGCCTTTGTCCACCCGCTCCGCCTCAACTTCGTCGAATTCTTCAAGAATTCCTCATACGAGGGAGCCGGCAGTTCATACGATCCGATCAAATGATAAACAAACAAAAACAATAACGATTATGCTTAATTTAATTCTTGGTTATCTCGGTCTGGGCCTTATGCTGGGCCTTGCAGGTATCGGTTCTGCATACGGAACCACAATCGCCGCAAATGCAGCGGAAGGTGCACTTAAGAAGACACCTGAGAAGTCATCACAGTACATGATTCTCTCCGCACTTCCGGCCACACAGGGTCTTTACGGATTCCTCGCTTTCCTCTTATGGAAAGGAAAGGACTTTGCAGCAAACGGCACGACCTATTTTGGAATCGGAATCGCCGTAGGTCTCGTATGCATGTTCTCGGCAATACGCCAGGGCCAGGTATGCGCAAACGGCATCGTTGGCATCAGCCAGGGTCACAACGTCATGACAAACACCATGATCTACGCCGCCCTTCCTGAATTCTACGCTATTCTTTCACTTCTCGCAGCAATTCTCATAGGGTAGGCTGAAGTCAGTCCCGCTCCGGTACTTTCAAGCGTATGATACGTAATCTTACAGCAATTCTGGTCTCAGCATCAATCCTGCTGATATCCGGCGGGTGCGGAATCACCGGCAATACCGGTTCCTCTTCAGACGAAGGCAGGGAACTGGTCAGCATCGCGAGGCAGGATGGGAATATGACCATTGAGGTCAACCGCATCATCCCGTTCGGAATGCCGTCGAAGATATCCAACGACGGATACAAGCTGTCCATAAAGGACGGGACCGTAAACGCGCACCTTCCTTTCATTGGGACCAGCAGGATTGCGACAGGATACGGAATGGAACCGGCGGGAATCGAGTTTGACAACTGCCCTGTCCAGATATACGAGGACGATTCCAAGGCTGCTAAGGGCAGATATGTTTGGTATTTCGAAGCCAGATCCGGTTCCGATCCGATAAGGGTCACCATTACTTTCTGGGATAACGGGACAGCCCAGATCGACTGTCTCAGCAGCAACCGGTCAACGATGGGATACTACGGAAACCTGATCCGCGCGGACTAACGGTAGATATAGAGGATCTGTCCGATACGGATATTGTCCGAACGGAGATGATTCCACTTCTTGAGATTGGCGACAGTCGTGTGATTCCGCAAAGCGATTTTACCGAGATTGTCGCCACTCTTGACTTTATACGAAGTGCGCTGAGGCTCATTCGAACGGGTTGAGGCATCCTTTACGACATCTTCGCTGAGGAGTTCGGATTTCTTGTGAAGGTAAAGGGAATCCTGGTCCGCATTCAGGAACGGACCGCTCCATTTATAAGGCAATTTGAGTATGCATACACCGTCATTTCCGCCAGGAATGATATCGTGAATATACTGAGGATTGAGGTTCTGAAGGTCCTCCATCGGCACACCGACGACATCATTGATCTGCTGGAAATGAAGCATCTTCCTGATCTCGAAGGTGTCCGTCTGTACCGGCATTCCCACTTCGCTGGGGGAAAGACCGTATTCCTTGTAGTATCTGAATGCATACATGGCACCGACCATGGCAGGCATATAGCCACGGGTCTCCCTTGGCAGATACGGATACACGTCCCAGAAATTGGATCCGCCACCCGCCCTGCGTATGGCCTTCACGACGTTGCCGGCGCCACAGTTGTAGGAACTGATGGCAAGGCACCAGTCACCGAACACGTTGTACGCATCCTTCATGTATCTCGCGGCGGCATCCATCGCCTTCTCCACGTCCAGGCGCTCATCCACGAAAGAATCTATGTTCAGCCCGTAGCCCCTGGCCGTCTTGTACATGAACTGCCATATGCCCCTGGCACCAGCACGTGAAGTAGCCGTAGGATTCAGCATGGATTCGATGATGGACATATACTTGAGTTCCTGCGGAAGGTCGTATCTGGCTAGGACTTCCTCGAAGATAGGGAAATAATATTCGCTCAGTCCCAGGGCCCGTCCCATCGTCGAAGGCATCTTCTCCGAATAAAGGATCATGTAGTTCTTTACCGTCTCATTGAAAGGGAGGGTGATGAAAGCCTTCATGTCGGTCAGACGTCGGATCATCTCCTCATCGGACACATCGGACGTAAAACGGACCGAATCCATGTCATATTCGTGTACAGTATCGAAATCCAGGACCTTTGAGTTCTTATACCACATCGACAGGAGGCTGTCCTGCTCCTCCTGGGTATACTCCTGCAGCGGTTTTCCGGCCGCAGGCTCCTCCGGAGATACTTCCACAGTATCAGTCCTGGAATTGTATTCGTTCAGGCTGTCGACAACGAACTGCAGTGAATCCAGCCTGTTCTGCAACTCCCTGTTCATGATCTTCAGTTCCTGCTTGCTGATCACCGGTTTGCCGATCCTCCTGATCTGAGGAAGGGACTGGGCGTAGGAGAACAGGCTGAGAAGCAGGAGTGCAGGGATCAGGTACAGGTGTTTGCTCATGGATTTCAAAATGTAAAGCCCATCCTCAGTCCCAAGGCTGCGCCGGAGCCGGCTATCCCTGTCGAAGAGGCGAACTGATTGTCCGGGACAATGATTGTTGGGGAAAACTTCATGGCGAGGTCGTCATCAACCTCGAAGTTGTGCATATAGGTAAAGACATTCGCGTCAATGACCTGAAGGAGATAGACGACGCCGATGGCAAGGATGGAATAATCCCTGTACCGGCGGTACACGTTCCGGTAGTACAAGGCCTGATCGGCCGATATCGGCCCTTCATAAGGTATTTCAGGATCGGTTGCTTCAAGATATATCCTGCGGTAGCGCTCGAAATTAATCCTGTTGTTGGAATAGAAATATACGGCAGCCGCCATCCCGCCGAGGTAGATCGGAAGTTTCCAGTATTCCCTGTTGTATATCTGGCCGAGACCCGGGCATAATATCGAATAGAGGGTTGCCTTTCCGGCATGTGGATATACGCTCGGCTGATAATTGACCACTCCGTCCATCATGGTCGCCCAATATGCAACTCCGGCACCTATCCAGCAATACTTGGCCACGTCGTCGTTGCCGTTGACCTTGTAATAGATGCCTGTCCCCAGGGCGCCGCCAATAGTGCCATAGACCAGAGGCAGTTTCCAATAGTCCTTGTTGTACATCTGACAGCCACCTATCACGAGCGCCGATCCTGCCGCCATGGTGCCTATCTTTATTTCGTTCCTATGCCTTATTCCCCCCCAGTACTCCTTGAATGAAAACATGACGTCCACCGAATCCTTGCCGGTGGTCTTGTCATCATTGTATGACTGCTGGAAAGCTTCGGATTTGAACTGCGCGCGTGCATCTACACTGAATGCCACAGCGATAAGCGCTGCAACTGACAGTCTGATTATCCACGCGCAATGTCTCATGAAGCCGATTCTTCAAACAAATCAAGGAATCTGCGCACTTCTTCGTCAGACGAGAACTTTATTGTCATGGTTCCCTTGCCGGATGCACTGCGGCGCATGGAGATATCGCCGGAGAAATATCCGCCCATATGCTTCAGCAGGCGGTTGTACTCATCAGGAAGCTCCACAGCAGGGGCGTTCCGGGATTTCCGCCCTGCATTCGGGTCTGCCAGGACTTTTCTCACCAGAGACTCCAGCTGCCTTACCGACAAGCCTTCGCGTATGGTCATGTCGCAAAGCTGCTCCTGCTCCACGGCAGAATTGAGGCTGAGAAGAGCCTTGGCATGTCCTGTACTGAGAAGTCCCACCTTCAGGTCATGCTGGACCTTGGCGGGCAGTTTCAGGAGGCGCAGTGTATTTGCTATGGTGGCACGCTTCTTACCCACCCTGTCTGCCATGTCGTCCTGGGTGAGTTCGCACTCATCCATAAGACGCTGGTAGCTCATTGCAAGTTCTATCGGGTCCAGGTTCTCCCGCTGCACGTTCTCGACTATCGCCATCTCGAGCATGCCCTGGTCGTTCGCATCCCTCACATAGGCCGGGACGCTGGTCATACCGGCAAGGCAGCAGGCCTTGAAACGGCGTTCCCCGCTGATAATCTGATATCGGGTGTCGGAAATACGGCGGACTGTTATAGGCTGTATCAGGCCGAGGGTTCTGATCGATGATGCGAGTTCCTCCAGGGCCTCCTTGTCGAAGGACATGCGCGGCTGGTAAGGGTTCGGTTCGATGTACTCCGTAGGCACCCTCAGGATCTCGGCGGCGCTCTCACGCGTACGCGGACCGGCCACCTGTTTGTTAACGTATCCTACCGGCTTGCGCAGCTGGTCGGCGTTGGGGACTTCGCCCAACAATGCGCCCAGCCCTTTGCCGAGCCCTCTGGGTTCCTTGCTCATATTGTCTGTCCGTTATGTTCCAGCACCTCTTTCGCAAGATTGAGATAATTGCTGGAACCATTGCACATGATATCGTAAAGAATGATAGGCTTGCCGTGGGACGGGGCCTCGCTCAGGCGTATGTTGCGCTGGATGACCGTCTTGAAAACCATATCCTTGAAATGCTCCCTGAGCTCGCCGACGACCTGGTTGTGCACCCTGGTGCGTCCGTCATACATGGTGACCACGAAGCCTTCGATCGTAAGGTCAGGATTGACACCGCCCTGCACGAGGCGTATTGTCTGGAGAAGCTTGCCGAGACCTTCGAGAGCGAAGAACTCCGGCTGTACCGGGATAATTACCGAATCGGCTGCAGCCAGCGTGTTGATGGTGATGAGCCCGAGGGACGGGGAGCAATCTATGATGATGAAATCATAGCGGCTCTTGAGGGGTGCCAGGGCAGTCTTGAGCACTGATTCCCTATCCTGCTCCTCAAGGAGTTCTATCTCCGCTCCCACGAGGTTGATATGGGACGGGATCATATGGAGTCCCTCTATCTCAGTCTGGATAAGAGCATCTTCGACATCGATCTTGCCTATCATCACCTCATAGAGGGTGCGGTGCTGGTCATCATCAGGAGAGAAGTTGAGTCCGGAAGTCGTATTGGCCTGAGGGTCAGCGTCAATGATGAGCACTTTCTTTTCAAGCACAGCTAGGGACGCAGCCAGATTGATGGCTGTGGTGGTCTTTCCTACCCCACCCTTCTGATTCGCGATTGCTATAATTTTCCCCATATTAACTAACTATTTCACAAGAATGCAAATTTAGAAAATAATTCTTACTTTTGCATTATGGCTGAAACCAAAACCGAGTGGTATTTCATCGTTAACCCACGTGCCGGATCCGGCAAGACAATGTCCCAGTGGGTGCCTGCCGAGGAGCGCCTCAGCAAGTTGGGCATTCCTTACATCACGGCATATACCGACCACAAACGCCATGCCACCCTCCTCGCCTATGATGCGGCGGAGGAAGGCTACCGCAAGATAATTGCAGTCGGCGGCGACGGCTCCGTCCACGAAGTCTTCAACGGTATCATGAGATGGTGCGACGAGAAGGGTGTCAACCCTATGGAATTCACCCTCGGAGTGGCTCCGATCGGATCCGGCAACGACTGGATCAAGAGCCTGGGCATCCCTCATGACATGGACGAAGTGGTCTCCATCATAGCCCGCGGAAGGACAGCGCCGATGGACGTAGTATGCGTCAGGAGCGACGGAGGCAAGAAATGCTACATGGCCAACATCGGCGGAGCAGGCTTCGACTCCCATGTCTGCAAGAGGGTCAATCTCCAGAAGGAAAGCGGCGCAAGAGGAAAGAAGATATATCTCAACGCATTGAGGATTACAATGTTCAGCCTCAAGTCAATCAATATCAAAGTTGTGGCCGACGGGGACACCATCTTCGAAGGAGCGGCATATTCATTCGCGCTCGGCAACGGACGCTACAGCGGCGGCGGCATGCGCCAGGTACCGCTGGCCATCATGGATGACGGGATCCTTGATGTCACCGTGGTGCCGAGACTGCCCCTGACCACCATGATAAAGCAGATTCCACGTCTGTTCAGCGGAACTCTGAACGAGTCCAAGGAGGTGATCATGGCCAGATGCAAGAGCCTTGAGATCACTCCGATGGATCAGGATTCGGCCGACATCTTCGAACTTGACGGCGAGATCGAAGGCCATCTTCCGATCAGCATCGAGATGGACGGAAGACAGATCAATACCATCAAAGGCTGAGCCTGCGGACGGCTACGCGGGCCAATTTCAGGATAAATACAGCGATCAGAATCCCGGTGACGAACCCCACGAGTACGTCGCCAAGAAAATGTTTGCCTACGAACACACGGCTTATCCCCACAAGGAAGGCCCATACCGCGATACCGGCAGAATATCTTTTATACGAATGGCGGATATCATCCGCAAACGCCATGCACGTACCTACGGCAAAAGCGGCGGCATTGGCGGCATGCGCCGAGAAGAAACCGTATTTCCCGCCTTTCCCTTCAAGCATGTGCAGCCCGCCGTTCACCATATTCAGGTCCCAGCACGGGCGCAGACGCTGGACAGAGTCCTTGACCAGATTGGCGAACTGGTCGCAGGCAAGTATCGTCAGGGCGCATGCGATCACATACACCAGCGCCTTGCGCCAGCCCAGCCTCCTGAAAAGGAAGAAAACGACCACGGCATAAAGCCCGATCCAGATGAGCTTGTTGGAGAAAAACTGCCAGATACAATCACTGACAGGGCTGTTCCACGAATTCAGGGCCAGGGTGAATTTCTGGTCGAGCTGATGAAAATACTGAAGGACATTTATTTCTGAAGCGCCTTCCATAAAGTTTCCTTAAGTTTGTCAAGGTTATGTCCGGAAACGGATGATATGAAGACATGCGGGATGCGTTTCGGCAAGGTCGGGAGAAGTTCCTTCTCAAGATCCTCGTCTATCATGTCACACTTCGTAATGGCCAGAATTCTCTGCTTGGTCAGAAGTTCCGGATTGTAAAGTTTAAGTTCTTGGAGGAGAGTCTTGTACGCAGCGGCGATGTCATCCTCTTCGCAACTCACCATGAACAGCAGCACGGAGTTGCGTTCTATATGCCTGAGGAAACGTATTCCTATGCCGCGGCCCTCATGCGCGCCTTCGATTATCCCCGGGATATCCGCCATCACGAATGAACGGCCGTCATAGTATTGCACTATGCCGAGGTTCGGCTCCAAAGTCGTGAATGCATAGTCCGCTATCTTAGGCCTGGCTGCCGTTATGGAACTCAGCAGGGTCGATTTGCCGGCATTCGGGAATCCCACGAGTCCAACGTCGGCAAGGAGCTTAAGTTCGAGGATGAACCAGCCTTCCTCCCCTTCCTCTCCAGGCTGCGCGAATCTCGGGGTCTGGAGTGTAGAAGTCTTGAAATGATCGTTGCCCCAGCCTCCGCGGCCGCCCTTGCAGAGTATCCGCTCCTCCCCGTCGTCCATCATCTCGAAAAGCGTCTCGCCGGTCTCCGCGACCTTCGCCACAGTGCCTACCGGCACATCAAGATAGATGTCGGTACCGTTCTTGCCATGGCAGAGCGCCCCGCTGCCGGCCTCGCCGTCATCGGCATGGACATGCTTGCGGTACTTGAGATGGATAAGTGTCCAGAACTGGGCATTGGCCCGCAGGATGATATGGCCTCCCCTGCCGCCGTCTCCCCCATCAGGCCCACCCTTCGGGACATACTTGGCACGGTGCAGATGCATCGACCCGGCCCCGCCATGCCCTGAGGCGCAGAATATCTTTACGTAGTCTATGAAATTGCTGTCCGGCATATCGGGTACAAAGATAAGGATTCTTTTTTTTAAGCACATTACACACTCGATGGAACCACGCATTTTATTGCAGGACTGCCACAGAGACTCCTCCATAGAGACGGTCTTGGTTTGTTTTGCCATTTTAGGGTAATTCTTGCTTAACCTGTTAAAGTTAGTGAAAATAATGCGATAAATCACTTAGTGACCACAGAAAAAGGAACCGCCGTTCAGTTGTTGAACGGCGGTGCGAATATCCAGGTATCTTTCGGAGTAATTCCTGGACTCCAGCTGGAGCCTATGATGATTTTCTATTGTTTTCTCTGAAGTTCCTCTTCAAGCAAGCGGATTCTTGCCTTCAACTCTTCGATTGAAGGCAGTTGCTCCTGAAGTTTCTGAACATTGTCATATGAGGCAACACCCATCGGGGTTGTTATTCCGTTGAATGCATATTGTACTTCTGTCTCGTCCTTGTTG
>JAZRXV010000092.1:0-6763 GCA_045600405.1 Candidatus Cryptobacteroides sp. | reverse complement strand
ACGGTCTCGTGACTGTACACCTCTACCGTCCTTTCTCAGAGAAATACTTCCTCAAGGTCCTCCCGAAGACAGTCAAGAAGATCGCGGTGCTCGACCGCACCAAGGAGCCGGGCGCTCTCGGAGAGCCTCTTTTCCTCGATGTCAAGGCACTCTTCCAGGGCAAGGACAATGCTCCTGAAATCATAGGCGGACGTTACGGCCTCTCATCAAAGGACACTACCCCGGCACAGATCATCGCAGTATTCGACAACCTCGAGCGCAAGTCACCTAAGAAGGACTTCACAATCGGTATCGTGGACGATGTCACCTTCAAGAGCCTCCCTACCAAGGGTGAGATTTCCATCGTGAAGAAGGGCACCACGGAGTGCAAGTTCTTCGGGCTCGGCTCAGACGGGACCGTCGGCGCCAACAAGAATTCCATCAAGATCATCGGCACCCATACCGACAAATACTGCCAGGCATACTTCGACTACGACTCAAAGAAATCAGGCGGATACACATGCTCACACCTCCGTTTCGGTGACGAACCTATCAAGGCTCCGTATCTGGTGAACACACCTGACTTCGTCGCTTGCCACGTGCCTTCATACCTTGAAAAATATGATGTCCTCAAGGGAATCAAGGACGGCGGAAGCCTCCTCCTCAACTCCCTCTGGAACGAGGAAGAGACCCTCAAGCGCATCCCTGACCACGCAAAGGCCGTCATCGGACGCAAGCACATCAACCTCTACATCATCAACGCCACCAAGATCGCTGCCGAGATTGGTCTGGGAGGACGCACCAATACCATCCTCCAGAGCGCATTCTTCCGCATCTCAGGAATCATTCCTGCCGACGAGGCTGTCAAATACATGAAGGACGCCGCCCTCAAGTCTTATGGCAAGAAGGGCGAGAATGTCGTCAACATGAACTACGCCGCAATCGACCGCGGAGGCGAATACACCAAGGTGGAGATCCCTGCCGACTGGGAGAATATCAATGCGAAGTTCTCCAACCCTAACGCCAACCGTCTTGCAACTCCGTTCGTGAAGGATATTGCCGACATCGTCAACGCACAGTGCGGAGACTCCCTTCCTGTCAGCGCATTCCTGCCATATCAGGACGGCACCATGCCTGCAGGCACCGCAGCATACGAAAAACGCGGCGTAGCAGTCACCGTTCCTGTATGGGACGCTGAAAAATGTATCCAGTGCAACTCCTGTGCATTCGTCTGTCCTCACGCAGCGATTCGTCCGTTCCTCCTCACCGACGAAGAAGCCGCAGCCGTTCCTGCAAGCGTCAAGGTTTCCGACGGCAAGGCCAATCTCAAGCAGTACAAGTACACCCTTGCCATCTCAGTCGCAGACTGTACGGGATGCGGCAACTGTGTCGATGTCTGCATGGCCAAGGAAAAAGCCCTCTCAATGCAGCCGTACGAGGATAATGCAGCAGACCAGGCCGGCTATGACTACCTCAACTCAAAGGTAGGATACAAGCAGTATCTCGATCCTAAGTCCAATATGAAGAACGCCCAGTTCGCGCAGCCTCTCTTCGAATTCTCCGGAGCATGCGCAGGTTGCGGCGAGACCCCTTACATCAAGAACATCACCCAGCTCTTCGGAGACCATATGATGATTTCCAACGCTACCGGATGTTCTTCAATCTACGGAGCATCATTCCCGGCTTCTCCATATTGCACCAACGCCCAGGGACGTGGTCCGGCATGGCAGAACTCGCTCTTCGAAGATTTCTGCGAATTCGGCCTCGGAATGCATCTCGGATCAGAGCGCATCCGCGAGACAGTCGCTTCCCTCATGAAGAAGGGTCTCGAGTGCGAGTGCTGCAACGATGAGATGAAGGCTCTCTTCCAGCAGTGGCTTGACAACAAGGGCAACTACGCTGTGACACGCGAGGTCTGCGACAAACTCATTCCTCTCATGGAGGCATGCGGTTGCGACACCTGCAAGTCACTTCTCAACCTCAAGCAGTACATCCCGGCACGCAGCCAGTGGATATTCGGCGGTGACGGCGCAAGCTATGACATCGGATTCGGCGGACTTGACCATGTGCTCGCAAGCGGAGAGAACGTCAACATCCTCGTTCTTGACACCGAGGTTTACTCCAACACCGGTGGACAGTCATCCAAGGCAACCCCTGCCGGAGCAATCGCCAAATTCGCCGCATCAGGCAAGAAGATACGCAAGAAGGACCTCGGAATGATGGCCATGAGCTACGGCTATGTCTATGTAGCACAGGTTGCAATGGGTGCAAGTCCTGTCCAGTATATGAATGCCATCAAGGAAGCCGAGGCTTATGACGGCCCGTCCCTCATAATCGCCTATGCTCCATGTATCAACCACGGCCTCAAGGCCGGCATGGGATTGAGCCAGAAGGAGGAGAAACTTGCAGTCGAATGCGGCTACTGGCATCTCTACCGCTTCAACCCTGACCTTGCCGAGAAGGGTGAGAATCCGTTCAAGCTCGATTCCAAGGAGCCTGACTGGAGCAAGTTCCAGGATTTCCTCAAGGGAGAGGTCCGTTTCGCTTCATTGCAGAAACTCTTCCCTGAGACAGCCGGTGAGCTTCTCCAGAAAACCGAGGAATTCGCGAAGATCAGACTTGAGACTTACAAGAAACTCGCAGAATAATTTATGAAAAGAGCACTGCTGACAACAGTAACGCTCGCAATGGTTATGGTGGCTTCTTCAGTGGCATTCGCCCAGAAGAAGCCACTTGACCATAGCGTGTATGACTCCTGGCAGACAACCTCGGCTCCTACCGTAAGCGATGACGGCAGGACACTGGTTTATCAGGTCAATCCCCAGGAAGGTGATTCAAGGCTTTTCATCAACGACCTTGTCTCCGGCAGGGAACTTACCGTGGAACGCGGGGCTTCGGCATCCATATCCGAGGACGGCAATTGGGCAGTCTTCACCATCAAGCCTCCTCATGCCGAGACCAGAAAGGCCAGAATCAAGAAAAAGAAAGCCGACCAGATGCCGAAGGACAGTCTCGGCTATGTCGATCTCAGGACTTTCGAGTTGAAGAAGATTGCCGGGGTCTCCAAAGTCAGGACAAGTCTTTCGGGCACCAATCTCATCATCTTCGAGACCGGAAAGAAAGATTCGGTCAGGACGATTGTCCTGAACCCTGATACAGGCAGGTCCGACACGCTGAAACATCTGGACAGATTCGCCATAGACAAGAATGGCTCAAGGCTGGTCGCAGTATTCAAGAAAGAAAAGAAGGATTCGCTTTCAGCAGATGCGGTAGTCCTTTTCCATACTGGGAACATGTGCGGAGACACTCTGTCAAAGGACAAGAAATTCTACTCCCTGCCTGTCTTCAATGACAATGGGGACAAACTTGCCTTCCTCGCCTCCGCCGACACCAACAAGACCGGCAACAGGCACTGCGGCATCTACCTTTACGAGGAGATGAAGAAGGGGCCGGCGAACTTCGAGGAACTCATTCCCCAGGACTATTCCGCAGGCCTTCCTGAAGGTATGGCTGTCAATGAAAACGCCGGGCTCAGATTCTCCCGCCTGTCCGACAGGATTTTCCTCGGTGTCGGGGAGATGATACCACCCAAGGACACATCTCTCGTGGATTTCGAGACCGCATCACTGGACATATGGAACTGGGACATATACCTCACCCCTCCTGCCCAGAAAGCGCAGAAGAAGCAACTTGAGGAGGCAACATGCGATGCCGTCATAAACCTCGGTTCTTCCAGACATTCCATCATCCCTCTCAGCAGCAACCCGTTCGAGCGGATGAGTCTTGCTGACGGCGGCGAGTGCGGGCATGCCCTGATATTGGACAGCACTCCATACATGGTCCATTCAACATGGGACCAGAACAGCCTGACCGATGTGTATCTCGCCGACCTGGGCAGCGGCACCCGCACGCTGCTTTTCAAAGGGCTCAACGGCCGTCCTAGCATGTCCCCAACCGGGAAATATCTTCTCTGGTACAGTTGCGATGATCTTGGCATCCACTGCTATGATATCGCAAATGGATCGGAGACCAACCTTACGGAGAATCTTGACGGAATCTTCTATGATGATGAAGATGATCATCCCATGACACCTCCGCAGGTCGGCAGACCTGTCTGGTATGATGATGACAAAGCCATACTTCTCACAGAGAAACATGATATCTGGAGAATCCGGCCTGACGGAAGCAAGGCCGTCTGCCTGACGGACGGCAAGGGCCGTGCCGGTGACGTGCAGTACAGATACGTCACCTTGACAAGGAATGATATCAGTCCGGCATTGAGGGCTGTCGGGGTCAGCAGGACCATCGGTGACAAGTCCGAACTGTACCTGACCACATTCGACCGGAAGACAAAGGAAAACGGTTTTGCCCGCGTACGAGCTGACAAGTGCGGTCTTTTGGAATCATTCACTGCCCGGAATATCTATCAGAGTCCGGTGAAGGCCCTGAATGCCGATGTCATAACTTACAGGAAGGGAGATTTCAAGCACCCATATGACATATTCGTCACCAAGGACAAGTGGGCTTCCGAGCAACAGTTCTCGCACATCAACCCCCAGATGTCTGAGTACAGATGGGGCGACGTGCAACTGGTTCACTGGAACGCATATGACGGCACGGCTCTCGACGGCCTGCTCTACACTCCTGAAGACATGGACAAGGGCAAGGAATACCCTATGATGATCTATTTCTACGAAAAGAATTCCCAGACCCTTTACAGCCACATCTCCCCTGCACCGAGCAGGTCCATAATCTGCATCCCGTTCTATGTGAGCCGCGGTTACGTAGTATTCGTTCCCGACATCAAGTACAAGGACGGCCATCCGGGAGAAAGCGCCTACAACTGTATCTGCTCAGGAGCAGAAGCCATGTGCAGCCAGTTCCCGTTCATCGACAAGGACAGGATGGCAATCCAGGGACAGAGCTGGGGCGGATATCAGACCGCCTATCTCGTGACACGCACCGATATGTTCGCCGCTGCCGGGGCTGGAGCGCCTGTCGGCAATATGACAAGCGCTTACGGCGGCATACGCTGGGGCTCAGGCATGGTCCGCGCCATGCAGTACGAGCATGGGCAGAGCCGCATAGGCAAATCCCTGTGGGATGAAGGCGGGCTTGACCTGTATATTGAAAACTCCCCTGTCTTCCATACTGAGAATGTCTCAACTCCGGTGCTTATCATGCATAATGACAAGGACGGCGCGGTGCCATGGTATCAGGGCATCGAGTTCTTCATGGCTCTCAGAAGGTTCGACCATCCTGCATGGCTTCTGGAGTACAATGATGAGGAGCACAACCTTGTGCAGAGACGCAACTGCAAGGACCTCACGATCCGCCTGCAGCAGTTCTTCGACCACTACCTCAAGGGAGAGCCTATGCCGGCGTGGATGAAGAAAGGAGTACCGATCACACGCAAGGGGCAGTATTTCGGGCTCGAGACAGATTAGGAGACCCGGATGCAGATTTCGCCGTCAACCACGGTTATTGATGCATCCCGTCCTTCATCAAGATGCAGGAGCACCGGTTCGGCCGGTGCTTCTGTATTTTTAATGAGAACGGATTCGGCCTTGCCATACCAGTACAGTATCTTGTATGCATATTCAAGGAATAACTTTCCCTTATCCGTAAGGGATACGGAAGTCCTGGAGCGCTCGAACAGTTGCTCACCGATAGTTTTCTCCAATTCAGCGACATTCTGGCTCACAGCCGGCTGGCTGATACCCAGTTCACGGGATGCGGCCGTAAAATTGCCGCACTCCGCCACCGTCACGAATACCCTCAGTCTGAAATCCTCGAACATATACTATAATTTTTTCTTATGTCGCAAAGATATCTTTTTTCATGATATCTGTCAAGGGTTATGCAGGAGGTGCGGCTCTTCCGGAGGCATCTGCCCTGATAAAAAGCCTCCGGAAGATATTAACCAAACTTAACATAGGTTTTTCATGATTTTTGTAGTAAATGAGTATTTTTACGGTCTAATACATAGAAAACACATTTATACAGATATGAAGAAATTCTTTGTTCTTGCTGCTGCGCTACTTTGCGTGACAGCCATCGGATGGGGCCAGCAGATGCAGAATCTGCCGAATGACCCTGAAACCAAGGTGGGCAGGCTTGACAACGGGCTCACCTACTACATACGTCACAACGACAAGCCGGCACAGCGTGCCGAGTTCTATCTTGCCACCAACGTCGGTGCCATACAGGAAGCTCCGGACCAGGACGGCCTCGCCCATTACCTGGAGCACATGTGCTTCAACGGCACAAAGAATTTCCCCGGCAAGGGCATTCTCGACTATCTTGAAAGCATAGGCGCATCATTCGGAGGCAATGTCAACGCATCCACAGGAATCGAGCAGACGGTTTACATGCTCAACAATATCCCTCTGGTACGCCCGGGCGTCGTCGACACCTGTATCCTCATCATGCACGATTACTCCCACTTCGTACTTTGCGAACCGGAGGAAATCGATGCGGAGCGCGGTGTCATCATTGAGGAGAAAAGGTCACGCAACACCGCCGGATGGCGCATGTTCATGGAATCAGCGAAATACATCTACGGTGACACTCCGTTCGGACATTGCTCCCTCATCGGATCGGAGGAGCAGCTGAAGACATTCAAGCCGGAGAGCCTCACCAGTTTCTACCACACATGGTACCGTCCTGACAATCAGGCCCTCATAGTGGTCGGAGACATCAACGTCGACGAGGTCGAGGCAAAGATCAAGAGCATCTTCGCCGACATCCCCGCACCCGTCAACCCCCGCGCCAAGGACGTAAT
>JAZRXV010000091.1:0-4159 GCA_045600405.1 Candidatus Cryptobacteroides sp. | reverse complement strand
TTTACCGAGCGATCCGGAAATCTCATCCATGACTTCTACCACAAGCCAAGGTTTTACGGCCACTACCACAACGTCCGCATCACTTACGGCAGCGGCATTGTCAGTGCTTGTCCTGATTTCGGGATATTCCGCAGCCAGGACGGAAAGCGTCTTCTCCGTCTTTGCAGTGGTGGTCAGTTCGTGCTTTGCTCCACCTCGGCGTGCTGTTTCCGCCCAGCCTTTGACAAGGGCCCCGCCCATGTTTCCGGCACCTATCACCGTGATTTTCATAATTCAACCGCGTAGATATAGTCGTTCATATAATACCCGTTCCCTATCGGGAAATCCCCCTGCCGGGCACGGATCATCCCGGAGTGTTCATAGAAACTGACAGCAGGATTATTCCTGTTGACGTTCAATTCCACCCTGCAACCTTCCGGACAGGCGGCGGCAAGGAAAGACTTGACATGATCGAGCATGGCGCCTCCTATTCCCCTGCCCTGATATCCGGGAAGGACATAAAGTTTCTGAAGATGGTAGAGACTGCGTCCGTCAGGCAATGCACTCTCTGATTCGAATGAAACATATCCGGCCGGAATCCCATCGTATTCAGCTATGCAGAAATATTTCCCCTCATCCGTTATCTGCTTATAAAGGCTGCCTTCGGAGTACATCCAGTCCATCATGTATTCCATCTGATCTGGCGAAAGAATGTCCGCATAAGTCTTACGGAACACGATGTCAGCCATATCGCGCACAAGGGCGATGTCACCAGGACCCGCCTGCCGTATATGTATCCTCCGGTCCGCCATCAGGTAGGTCTACTGCGCCGGCACAACCGCCGAGAACTCAAGATCCCCGTCGGAATCATTTATCAGGCTGTGCCTGCGGCCCTTCGGACAATAATGCACGTCACCGGCGGCAAGGGGGATGACAGTCCCCTCATAGTCAACGCAGCCCTTCCCCTTTGTGATGAACATTATCTCGGAACTCTGCTCATGGGTATGCATGCCTATGGAAGCCCCGGGAGCAAGCCGGCCCTTCAGGATGTTGTTAAACTCATCGGAGAACATCTTGACGGCAAATTCCTTTTCCCCGCCCTTGAAATTGGGGATCAGTTTTTCTTCGATAGTGTTGAAATCGATTTTCATATAAGCTTTTTTTATCACCACAAAATTAATAAAAAGAAATGAGCGTCCATATCTTTGGATGATTAGGATATTTTTTTTACTTTTGAAATCGTAAAGTAGTATAACCTTAAAATCAGACAATCATGTCAGCTTCTTTAAATCTTATCAGTGAGTACAATCACGAGAAGGTATTGTTCGTCAACAACGAGAAGGCCGGACTCCACGCCATTATCGCAGTCCACAACACCAATTTAGGCCCTGCCATCGGTGGCTGCCGCCTTTACCCTTATAATCATCTGGGAGACGCACTCTTCGACGTATGCCGCCTCTCCCGCGGCATGAGCCACAAGAACGCTGCCGCAGGCCTTCCTTGCGGAGGTGCAAAGGGCGTCATCATCGCTTCTCCTATGCAGAAGACCCCTGAACTCTTCGAGGCTTTCGGCGAGGCTGTCGAGACACTCGGAGGCTGCTATTACACAGCCGAGGATGTCAACACCACTGTCGAAGACATGAACAATGTCCTCAAGAAGACAAAGTATGTCGTAGGCCGTGAGAATGTCAGCGGTGACCCTTCACCTTTCACTGCATACGGTACTTTCTGCGGTATCAAGGCCGTGGCAAAGAAGCTTAACGGTACCGACGACCTCCACGGGGTGAAGATTGCCCTCCAGGGACTCGGCCATGTAGGTTTCGACCTCGCACATCAGCTCCATGAGGCTGGTGCGGACCTTATCGTCTCCACCCACTCCAACCGCAAGAACATGGCTGTGGCAGTCGAGCAGTGGGGTGCAAAGGAGGTTTCCGACGAAGAACTCTACGGTGTGGAATGCGACATCCTCTCCCCTAACGCACTTGGCGCCACCATCAACTACACTACTCTCCCTATACTCAAGTGCCGTGCCGTTGCAGGCGCAGCAAACAACCAGCTTCTCGATGACGAGTGCGGAAAGATCCTCAAGGAGAAAGGCATACTCTACGCTCCGGATTTCATCATCAACGGCGGCGGAGTCATCAACGCTGCCCAGGAAGCTTTCACAGTCTACAACAAGGAGAACGTCCTCAAGCAGGTCGAGAACATCTACAACACAATAACCTGGATCCTCGAGGAATCCGCTGCAAGCGGTATTCCGGAAGGCATCATCGCCCGCGATTTCGCAGAGAACAGGATCAAGAACGGTCTTAAGTAAAATTGAAGAGACCGGTATCGGTATAGCCTCGGCGATATATTTAATGTATATCGCCGAGATTTTTTTCATAGACAAGGGGTAACGGTCGTAAAGGAAATCCCGCTGAACCTGAAATCTAGATAGGGATAATAACGAACACCAGTGCATCCCACACGGCGTGGCTGACAACAAGCGCCGGAAGGAGACCCGGACGGAACCTGTATATCAAGCCCCATACTCCCCCGGCCACCAGTGCCGCCATCACCAGCATGAAATTGAACGACCATATGTGTACAAGGGCATAGATGGCCGCGGTTACTGCGAATGCCATGTCGTCAGGAGATTTCCACCTGTCGAAGACCTTGGTGAAATTGTGCTGGACGAATCCACGCCAGAAGATCTCTTCCGCGGGACCGATCAGGAAAAGAAGCAGGATTGCTATTACGACAGGATTGCTGCCGTCTTTCATGGAATAGACTGCATCCACCTCAGGCCGTGCGAAGGCAAACATCATAGACGACAATTTGTCTCCGGTCCAGAAAATGCCCCACAACACGAATGCGATTGCGATTCCTAACGGTATCTGGAGGAAATCCCTCCGGGACAATGTCAATCTGGACGGCAGCCCCCCGTCGAAGGCAAAGGCAATCGAAGTAAGCACCAGCGCGCTGAAAGCCATTGTACCCCAAAACGGGATCAGATCACCGGTCCACGGGCTGAACATGCAGAACCACAGGACGGCCGCCACCGGGACGGCTGTCAGAAGTCTGACGCCGGAGCGCATCGGTTTCATATCAGAGCCGCTATGAAAAGGCCTATGGACAGCAGTCCTGAAAACAGAAGCTGCAGCTTAGCAGAGCCCTGATCAAGCCCTGACATGGTCTTGATGCCAAGGGTATCATAATGGGATGCGGCGGAGAAGTTCTTGAATGCAGGGAGAGCCGCGATCAAACAGAGCAGCGAACATGGGTGCAAAGCTCCTGTGATAACGGCAACGGCAATGAATACGAAAGGAATGATCATATAGGCCTGATACAGGAGACTTGATGTCTTCCCCCCAATGAGCATGGCAAAGGTCCTGATTCCGGCAGCCTTATCGGATTCGGTATCGAAAGTATTGTTGGCATGAAGCACCGATACGGTTATGATACCTATAGGAAGGGACAGCGCCAGGGCCTCCGGGCAGATGCTGCCGGTAACGGCGTATGACGTACCCAGGACCGGGAGTATTCCAAAAATGATGAATATGTCAAGGTCGCCGAGAGCATGGTATTTGAAGAATGCATAAGCGGCGGTGAGCAGCACGCCTATACCGCCTATCAGCAGAAGTGCAGGACCGCTGAGCAAGGTGATGACAACACCTATCGCTATTCCGACTGAAAAAAGGACAATGCTGAATTTAAAGTACTCCTCCGGCTTGAATTTCCCGAATACGAGATTCGGGACGGCAAAGGCGTTCTCATTGTCCACCCCGCTCCTGTAGTCGAACCAGTCACTCAGTACATTACCGGCTGAATGAAGGACTACCACGCCAAGCAGAGCAAGTATAAAGTTCAATACTGAAGGAAAATCATGCGGCAGCATATGTCTGCTGCACAGAAAAGCGAAAGTCGCCACCACCGGCGCGACGGATACCGGGAAAGACCAGTATCGTGTCACAGCCACCCATTCTTTTACTGTATGTTTCATACTGCAAAGTTAGAAGCTGTTTTGAAATGTTCCAATTTTTCTTTTACGCATCTGTTTTGCGCTTTTTCCCGTCTTCTTCAGTCACAATGGACCTCCATTGTTCCTTCAGAATCCAGAAAAAATCATCAAAATATCTGCTATAAAATTTAAAACCAAACATTTCAAAACAGCTTCTTAATCATTCGGATGGACTTT
>JAZRXV010000090.1:0-4258 GCA_045600405.1 Candidatus Cryptobacteroides sp. | reverse complement strand
GTGATGAGGATCACGCCGTTCGCAGCCATTGAGCCGTAAAGTGCAGCAGCAGAAGCACCTTTGAGGACATTGATGCTCTGAATGTCTTCTGGGTTGATGTTTGAAAGTGCATCGCCACCGTCACGGCCTCCGTAAACGCTGCCGAGCTGAGCGGAAGACTCGTTGCTCATAGGCATACCGTCAACGACTACGAGAGGCTGGTTGTTGCCGTTGGCCGACTTGTTGCCTCGGATGATCATCTTGGATGATCCTCCGGCACCAGATGTCGTAGGGGTGATGATTAGACCTGCGGTCTTACCCTGAAGGGAATTGATGAGGTTTGTTTCCTTTGCCCTGGTCAGGTCGCCTCCGCCGACTTTCTGTGTGGCATAAGTGAGGGACTTGGCCGTCCTTTCGATACCGAGAGCCGTTACCACGACCTCGTCCAGCATGAGATTGTCATCTTCAAGAACGATAGAGAGAGAATGCTCTCCGTTCCAGACGATTTCCCTGGTTGCATAGCCAATGCATGAAACAACGATTTCGTTTCCTTTGACAAGATTTCACAGCGTGAAGTTTCCGTCAAGATCAGTGACAGCACCGGTCTGGGAGCCTTTGATCCGGAGCCCGGCACCGATAACGGTTTCGCCTGATGCATCCGTAACTACTCCCTGGCATACCCCGGACTGAGGAGCCTGGGGTGCGGGACTCTCACTGGTTGCAGCCGCAACTGCAGATGCTGAAAGCACCATGGTTGCAACTGATAAAACAGAAATGAGTTTTTTAAGCATAAAAGGGAATGTGTTAAAAATGTGTGTAAAACTGAGAACCTGTTTTGAGTCTTTCCGGATTCATTAACCTGAATTATTCATGCAAAGAAAGTAAAGGAACCCTCGCAATTATTTGGTAATCAGAGGATTAAATGTCATATTTGTATTGATGTCACAAAACATTTTTCCTTTACTGTCATGAGCAAAATTACCTCTTCTTCCGCAGATTACCAAACTTTTCCGACACTGTTTGAACTTGAGCCAGTGGCCGGCAAGAAAGTGACGGTCGATTTCTCTGCACCCGAACTCTCCTCGCTGGGCGGACTGACACTTGTCCGCGAATATGAAAAATCATCAAGCCGCATCATAGCCCAACTTTCCATCCTGGAAAAATTTTCAAAAAAGTTACCCCTTGCAGAAGTGCGTAGAATGCACATTCTGTTATTCAGGTCCTCGTAACTGATTGATTTCCAATCCGGGGTTAAAATGTAGTGCCCAGAGGTTCGTTTTTTTCTTCGTACCTTCGCGCTATGTTCTTCTGCCCGACATATCGCATGAACCCTGCCACGGGGAACGACGAGCCATACTACCGTATCAAGGAGTCGTACCGAGACAGGCTGGGCCGCGTCCACAGTCTTGTCCTTCTTTCTCCGGGGTTCATCAAAGGCTACAGCGGCAAAGAGTTGAATCTGACATCGAAGGCACTGAATAAACTGATGGCGCACAAGGGAGAGCGTGCGACACTGTTCGGAGACCTCCTTGCCGAATATCCCGAGCGCGTGTCGTCTCTTGCCCGGGAATACTGGTCGCAGATGGAGGCGAAGGGTACGGTGGACACTTTCCGGGAGAAGAAACTCCGTGACGAGAACTCACTTCAGGGCCGTCTCCTGCTCAAAAGCGACACCCTTGAACACAAGGAGGGCCGTGACCTTGGGGCCGAATGGCTCTGCCTTCAGACCGTCCGCCAACTGGGGCTTGACACGTTCCTGCTGGCGCAGGGATGGAGCGGGGAGAAGGTGCAGTTCACTCTGGCACATCTGATTACGCGAACGGTGTACACGCCGTCGGAGTTGAAGTCAATGCGCATCATACAGGAGAACTCTGCGGTTGCCGACATTCTCGGCATGGAACGCGACAAACTTAAGAAGCACGACATATACGCGGTGGCTCCGGCGCTGTACGCATTGAAGGACAAGATAGACAGTTACCTCACCAACAAGACGGACAGCCTCTTCGGTCTTACCAACAGGATCTTCCTGTTCGACCTGACGAACTTTTATTTCGAGTCGCCCAAACGCAGCAGCAAGAAGGCGAAGTTCGGGCGCAGCAAGGAAAAGCGCTATGACTGCAAGCTGCTTGTTCTCGCCCTGTGCGTGAATACGGCGGGGTTCATACGCTACAGTGCCGTCCTAGAAGGGAATGCCTCCGATCCGCAGACTCTGCCGGACATGATAGAGGAACTTGCGAAGAAGAACCCGACCACAGGGAGTGACGGCGACAGGGCACTTGTCGTGATAGACGCCGGCATCTCCTCGGAGGAGAACCTCGCCCTTATCAAGGAGAAGGGATTCCATTATCTGTGCGTCTCGCGGAAGAATCTCACGGAATATGAACTCGCAGAGGATGCAAGGACTGTAACCGTATTGGACAGCAGGAAACAACCCATCAGGCTCACGGAAGTCAAGAGCACGGCAAACGGTGACCATTATCTTCTCGTGAACTCTCCCTCCAAGGCCCTCACGGAGGAATCAATGAACCGCCAGTATCGCGAGCGCTTCGAAGACATGTTAGCGGCCATCAGAAAAGGGCTGTCCACCAAAGGAGGCACAAAGAGATATGAGAAGGTGTGCGAGAGGGTGGGCAGGGCCCGTGGAAAATATCCGTCCATCCAGCGCTTCTATGACATCAGCTATGTCCTTGACGAAAAGGGTACGACGGTCACAGATATCAACTGGACCATCAAGGCTCCGGAGAAGATGGATGCCAACGTCGGAATCTACTTCCTGCGCACCGACAAGCCGGAAATGGACGAGAAGACGACATGGTCCTATTACAACATAATCCGCGAAATAGAGTCCACGAACAGACAACTGAAGACGGACTTGAACCTCCGCCCCATCTACCACCAGAATGACGGCACCAGCGATGCCCACCTGTATCTGGGGCTGTTGTCATACTGGATTGTCAACACAATCCGCTATCAGCTCAAGGAGAAGGGAGAGAAAAGCTACTGGACGGAGATAGTGCGCACAATGAGTACGCAGAAGCTGGTCCGCTCAAATGCAACCAACGCCCTCGGGGAAATCGTGGAGATGGACATCTGCACGCAGCCCACCCAGGCTGCCGCCGCCATCTATGACAAGCTCGGCTTCAGACACTATCCCTTCCGAAAAATGAAAATCTGTAGTGCTCAAACCTGACACATCAAAAAGCTAAAGACTTGACATCAGGGGAGATGCATTATCAAAGTTGGAAAGTTGGGCTAATTTTTATTTGCGACAAAATGAAATGATTGCCCCAATGTACCCTTTTCTTTGGATAAGTCGGCAAAATTTGATAAGGAAGAGGCTAAAGTATTAATTTCTAATACTTTAGCCTCTTAAAGATGTGCGCGAGATGAGACTCGAACTCACACGTCGCAATTGACACTAGCTCCTGAAACTAGCGCGTCTACCATTTCGCCACCCGCGCATAGGATTGGTATGCAAATATACGAATTATTGTCAAAAAACAAATGTCAAAGCGAGCATAATATCTGCAGGAAGTATGAAGTATCTGCCTCCGCTGTCCAGTTCCCTGCCGCATCTCTGGCATGCATAAGTGGTATAGACGTCATATCCTGCCCACATTCCAAGTCCGAAATCAAGGTTGAAATGGGGAGTGACCATATAGGTGTACCCTCCTGACAGTGTGCCGCCATATCTGTCCCCCTCCGAGGTCTGAGGCGAAGTCATGCCCCCGAAACTGTACTCCTGATAGCGCATGGCCCCGGAAATCCACCATCCGGAGAATATATGCCATGGCCAGTATCTTGTCCCGACACTCACTGAGCGCTGCTTGTTGAGTTTCATATCCTCCCCCTCGTCAAATCTGAAAGGGTTGTACTTCGCCCCGGCATACAGCGTCCAGTGACGGGCCAGTCCATAGGACGCCTCAACGTTGAGTGTCCCGAAATTCACATAATCCATCACATTGGTGGAGACAGACAGGTCCTGCGCCCACAGTCCCGTCCAGGTGCAGAGAAACACCGAGATCAAAAGAAACTTTTTCATATTGACAGCATTATCATTGATATCTCGCAAAGGCTTGGTTGATCAGGCTCTTGTTCTCAGGATAGAGGCTCACAAGCTTCTTCTGCAGGGTCTCCAGATCGGTGATATCCGAGGTAAGGGCATTGAATATCTTCGACCTGTCAAGCCCCCGGTCGCTCATATAGAGGAATATCTGCGGAGAGAACCAGAAGTTGGTGCCATTCAGATACTCATCGTCATATCGGCGCCGTACCAGTT
>JAZRXV010000089.1:0-7377 GCA_045600405.1 Candidatus Cryptobacteroides sp. | reverse complement strand
CCTGTGCTGCAGCCTTTGAAACTGAAGGATCCGGAGTTCCTGGAGGCCCTTCGCGCATGGAAGGCCGATCTGTTCGTGGTCGTGGCGATCCGCATGCTTCCGGAGGAGGTCTGGGGTATGCCGCGCCTGGGCACGTTCAATCTGCATGCCGCCCTCCTGCCTCAGTACCGCGGGGCGGCTCCTATCAACTGGGCCGTGATTAACGGTGAGAGGATGACCGGTGTCACCACTTTCATGATTGACAAGGATATCGATACAGGTGGTATCATGCTCCGCCAGGAGAGCCGCATAGGTCCTGACGCTACTGTCGGGGATGTCCACGACAGGCTCATGGCCATCGGTGCCGACCTTGTGAAGGAGACTGTGGACGGTATCATCCAGCATAGTATCGAGACCCGTGTGCAGAGGTCTTTCGTGATGGGTTCCGAGGTTCTCAAGAAGGCTCCTAAGCTGACACGCGAGCTCTGCCATATCGACTGGCGCGATACCACTGACAATATCTACAATCTTATCCGCGGTCTGAGTCCTTACCCTGCCGCATTCACCGAGATTGTTCCGGTTACTGTTGCAGGTATGTCACCTGCTCTGCATGGTGCTGCAGGAGTGTCAGCTGCCCTGAGTAATGCTGCAGGAGCATCACCTTCGGCAACTGATAACAGGGGGAATGTTGCCGCAGGTGAGCTCCTGACAGTAGAGGTGCGGCAGAATAATGCTGCGGCGGATACGCCTGCGGCAACTTGTGACAGGGGGAATGTTGCCGCAGGCGTACCGCCGACAGCAGCAACATCAGCCAAGGCAGGTTCCGCCGCACCGGTACAGTTGAAGATCTACGGTGCGGAGAAGTCTGATATGAAGGGTTGTCCGGGTGAGATCCTCAGCGACGGCAAGACCTACCTTGCCATAGCAACTCTGGACGGAGCTATCTCCATCAAGGATCTGCAACTGGCCGGAAAGAAGAGGATGGACGTGAAGTCCTTCCTTCTCGGTTTCCGAGACCCATGCAGTTACGCCTGCACCACCGGCACATCAAAGGCCGAGATCCGGAAAGCCGCCTGAGAGTTTCCCTCCAACTTCTTGCAAGAAGAAGACGGTATAATTTTCTATGCATTGCCGCCAACCTACGTCCCTAAGCGCACCGCACTTCTTCGTCATGCCGGACCTTTCTTCTCCGTCATGCCCTTTTTCTCCGTCATGCCGGACCTGATCCGGCATCCCCAACAGATTGCGGGTCATAGCCCGCAATGACGAAAAGGGAACAGATTGCGGATCATGCCCGCAATGACGAGGAAAGAGCCTACAATGGCAATGATCATGTCCGCAGTAACGATGTCCGTGTCCGAAATGCCGGAAAGATAGCCCGTCTCTCACGTCTCAAGATAATGCTCACATCCATAAAACAAGGCGTATCATCACCAAGCAGCTGCCATCCACAAAAACACCCATATTTGTGGATGCGAATCGGAAATTCTGCCTGCCATCCACAAAAGCACCCCTGTATATGGATGGAAACCAGGAACTGATGTGGAATTCATACAACAAGCGCACTGGAGGGCGGCAACTCTATATTCCAGCTGGCCTTTGGTGAACAACTCGACGTTACCTGCACGCACCTTGTAAAAACGCTGCCAGATAAGTGCAAAGGCGCGAGGTTCGCATCCTCTAGAACTTCATGCCGCCGTCATGCTGGATTCAGAGCCACTCCCCGTCATGCCTTTTTCTCCGTCTTGCCCTTCTTCTCCGTCATGCCGGACCTGATCCGGCATCCCGAACAGATTGCGGGTCATAGCCCGCAATGACGAAAAGGGAACAGATTGCGGATCGAGCCCGCAATGACAGAGAAAGCCCGCAATGACGGCAGAAGGATCCGCAATGACAAGAAAGCCGTCCGAAAAAGCAGACGAAGCCACCAGGGATACGCCATCATAGCGGAATGCCGCAGCGGGAAGCATTTCCCCGCGAGGGGCATCGTCTGCTTTTCGCTGCGGCATTCCGTGCAGAGAGCATCAAAGTGTCTCCTGCTTCAGGCTTTCGATATACTTGTCAATCCTCTGGAGTTCACGAGGGATACGTATATGCTGCGGACAGCGCGGCATGCACAGCTTGCAGTCGATGCAGTGGTCGGCCTGCCTGACGGTCGGGATGGCCTTGTCATATTCGAGAAGATATTTCCTGCGGGCGCGGGCGTAGCCTTTCTGCTCCTTGCTTGAAATATAGGTCTCGTTGTTGACAGAGTCATTGTAGAACTTGAAAATGCCCGGGATATTGATACCGTAAGGACACGGCATGCAGTACTGACAGGCAGTACAGCCGATCAAAGGATAGTTCCTGATCTTGATGCCTATCTCAGTAAGGAATGCGATATCCTCTTCCGTGCATGGCTTGAAGTCCATATAGGTGAAGAGGTTGTCCTTGAGGTGGTCCATGTAGGTCATACCGCTGAGCACGGTCAGCACGCGCGGATAACTTCCCGCGAAGCGGAATGCCCATGATGCAATGGAGTCTTCGGGGCTGCGTCCCTTCAGCTCATCGGCGATCGACGCCGGAACAGATGACAGCTGCCCTCCAAGAAGAGGCTCCATGATGACTATAGGTATCTCCCGCTTGTCCAACTCGTTGTAGAGGTACTCGGCATCCTCGCTCCAGTCCACATAGTTCATCTGGATTTGGACGAAGTCCCAATGGTATTTGTCATGCAGGGCAAGAAGGTCATCGAAGCCTTTGCGATCGCCATGGAAGGAGAAACCGAGGTTCCTGATATGCCCCTTGCTGCGCTCCTCCACGAAATAATCCACAAGACCGCAGTCCCCGAATCTCTCATTGAATGCCTGGAGCCCGCTTATGGAATGGAGGAGATAGTAATCGATATGGTCGGTCTGGTAATATTTGAGGGACTGCTGATACATGTCATAGCCCATCTTGTACGCATCCTTACCCTTGGCACCGAAACTCGAGCACTTGGTGGCAATGAGATAATCCTCGCGAGGATGGCGTAGAAGCGCCTTGGCAGTTGCCTCCTCGCTCTGCCCGCGCAGATACACAGGAGCCGAATCGAAATAATTCACACCATGGGCAATGGCATAATCGATAAGAGCGTTGACACTGTCCTGATCTATTACATCCTTGCCTTCATCGTTCTTCTTCATCTTCCACCGCATGCAACCGTAACCGAGAAGACCGATTCCCGGGTAATTCTGCATCATGGTACCCCGGGGCTCTCCGCTATGCCTGGATTTGACGTCCATGTGTTCGGCCGCCGTCTTTGGAGCGCAGGCTGCAACGCCGATGGCCGCTGCACCGACACCTGCTGATTTAAGAAAGTCTCTTCTATCCATTGCGATGTTCTGATAATCCGTTTACTGTAATTGCGCTGATCGGGCGGCTTGGGCAGAGATTCTCACATGCTCCGCAGCCTATGCAGACGTCTTCCGCTACTGCCGGTACCTTCCCTTCGATGCCTTCCGCTTCCACCATCCTGATGGCTCCGACAGGACAGTGACGCGAACAGTTGCCGCAACTGACACCGTCACGCTTCACCACACAGAGGTCAAGGTTGACTTTGGCGACACCTATCTGGGTAAGTAGTTTCTCTTCTTTCTTTATAGGAAGAATCGCACCCGCAGGACATATGTCCGAACATGCCGTACATTCCGGACGGCAGTACCCTTTCTCATAGCCCATCTGAGGCTGGAGGAAATGCTCCAGATCGGTGGAAGGGCGGAGCACCCCGTTAGGGCAGGCGCTGACACAGAGCTGGCATGCGGTGCATTTGTCATAGAAATGCTTCACACTCTGCGCCCCGAACGGCACGAGCCTCTCGCTGCGCTCCGGGTTCTGCTTGTCAATGACATCGGCAAGGCCTCCGTCGAGATGCTTCTCCTGAGCGCTGGCGATAAGCGTATTCCCGGCGACCGCAGCGCCTGTTACAGTGGCGGCGGTGACGATGAAATTACGACGGCCTTCGTCCTCCGGAACCTTCTGATCAGGCTGTGACTTGCCGGCCCCTCCCCAAAGGAATCCGTACTCGACAGCACCCTGGCTGCAATTCCCTATGCAGTCGAAGCAGTCCACACATCTGCTGTGATCGACCTTATGATTCTTTGTGTCGATACACGATGCCTTGCACCTCTTGCCGCACAAGCCGCAATTGACACATTTATCCTCATTGATCCTGAAGCCGAAAGCCGGATGACGCGCCACTTCACCGAGCACAGCCCCGACAGGGCAGACGGTATTGCAGTATTCACGTCCCCAAAGCCATGCACAGGCCACTATGATGACAAAGGTGACGGCAGCCGTGATAAGAAGCGGAAAGGCGATGGATTCACCTTCCGCCAAGCCGACTATACTGCGGACTATACGTCCGTATGCACTGTAAGGCGCTATGAAAGTGATGAAGAACTGATTGCCCACTATGACCGTAACTATGAGCAGCAGGGCGAACACCCACCTGAGCACATTGAGCGGCTTGCGGTAATGCTCGCGCTTGTAACCGCGCTTCCTGCCGCCGGTTTTCCTGCGCAGCCATATGACAATGTCCTGAAACACACCCATAGGGCAGATGACGGAGCAGTAGATGCGTCCTACCAGCAGGGTCAGCACGAGTATCGCGGCAATCACCGCAAAGTTCAGTGCGAGACATGATGGGAGGAACTGGAGTTTGGCCATCCACCCCCACCACTCCTGACCTATACCCACGAAGAGCAGCGTTATTCCGATAAAGAACACGCATGCCAGGATTATTCTTAATTTTCGTAACATATGTTTTGTTTTAATCATCAGAACGAATAACCGAGGCCGAAGCACATGGTATTGCCGATAGGGCCTGAGCCGGCGAGGTAAGAAGCATCCAGGCGGACTCCGCTCAGCTTGACACCGAGACCGGCGGAAACATGGCCGGCAACAACCCCTCCCGCATGGCATCCCGCACGGACAAAAAGCATGTCATTGTATCCGTACTCGGCTCCGAACGATGCTCCTATGCCTGCAGACAGGAAGTACTTTGCATCAAGTTCGAGCTTGATGGAATGGAGCTCCGAGAACCTGGACGCATATGCAACGGCGAAGGCTATTGCAGAAGGGAGAGGACAGTCCTCAACGGATGGACCCAGATTGGTCACGCCGGCCGCAAGCGTGCATGCACCGAGGTACCCCTTAAGCAGCACATCAGCGGAGAAACCACCGATCGAATAGTCGGGAGCAAGGCCGTTGGAGATATATCTGCCACCGATCTCAACACCCAGTTTGTCGATGAACCTGTAACCTACTCCGAGATGCGCCACGGTCTCCTTCGGTGAGAAGGATGTGGCCGATCCGCCAAGACCGGACCTGAGATCGTATGCGGCACCGCTACCAAAACTGCCGTCCAGTCTGATCGTCACTTTACCGGCCACCTTATAGGCACCGCCGACGGAAATATATGAAGTGCTTGACGGCTGCCACATCTGGAAAGATGCGCCGAAGTCTCCATGCACGGGCTCCGAAAGGAGGGAAGCCCCTCCCATCGCTGAAGTGGCGGGACTATGGTCGATCTCGACGAAAGGGAATACTACATTATCCTGCGCCATCGCCACGGATGAAGCGACAACGACTGAAAATATGGCTGTTATGATTCTTTTCATGGCTGTTTCCTCCTTATTTCTTGACTACGTCCTTCATATAAGTGTTTCCTCCATATGTGACAGACACCCTGTACCTGCCCGGAGCGTATGAGGACATGTCCACATCGAACGGATCGAGCACGCTCGCGCTCCTGCTGTCCTTGAAGATGGACTTGCCGGTGGAGTTGAATATTTCCACATCCGTAGGACTTATGCCGCCTACACAGACATAAAGGTCCTCCAGCACCGGATTAGGATAGAGGGCCGGACCCTTGCTGTCATCGAAGCATCCTGCACGGAACTGGTATTCGCAACTCTTGCCGCAAGGATCGGTCACGGTCAGGATGATTGTCGCAGCCCCGTCGGAAGCCGCCCTGAAGACGAGCACGTCATCGGTATGCGACACCTGGAACACACCCTGGTTCATGACCTTGTATGTGTACCGCATATCTCCGCCATCCTGGTCGGCGAAGACTTCCGACAGCTTGACACTGAATGTCGTGCCCAGCAGATTGAGTACCTGGTCTCCAACAGGTTTGACCACTTCAGGAGCATGGTTCTCAAGGATTTCATACTTGAACGTCCCGGTGCTGCTCAAGCCGGAACCGCTGGTAGCGGTAATCTTCAATTCATGCTTGCCGGTGTGGTTGCCGCTACCGTCATTGAGGGTTACCATGACCCTGTTGCCTTCGATGGCATAGACTGCGCTTTCATCGGCCTCGACCTTGATGTCCAGAGTACGGTTCTTGCTAAGCACTGTATAGACCACGTCAAGCTTCTCATGTCCCTTGATCCTGTAATCGCCTTCGTAGTCGGACACGATTACCGGAGCCTTTTCCGGACCATGGAAGAAATCATATGCCCCGTATGCATCCAGGAGCGGTCCTATCTTCTCCCCTACACCGTAATTGTAGTTAGCTCCGCACAGCAGCATATTTTTCAAATCTTCATTCGAAAAACCTGCCCCCCCAAATGCCGAAATCAATAACGCTGCAACTGCACTGACATGAGGACAAGCCATGGAAGTACCTTCCATGAAATAATAACCGTCACCGGCGGCATTGAGGATCATGGCCTCATCCCTGTTGTTGAACGCCTGGACATCTCCACCCGGAGCACAGATGTCCACCCACGGACCATAATTCGAATATGTCGCTCTCCGTCCGCCGGGTCCCACTGCACCTACGGCCATGACAGGCTCATAATCAGCCGGATGCCCATATGCCCATCCGACTTCGTCATCACCGTTGCCCGCTGCGAACAGCACGATTCCTCCTTTCATAAGGCCCACCTGATTGCCATTGGCATCACAGCCAGCATTCTTGATGAAATAATCCACTGCCGCCTTGAATGACTGCGGGGTTGAATCTTTCCTCGCCTCATCTTCTGTATCATATGTATAGCCCCAGCTGTTCTGGCTGATGAGCGCGCCATGGTCGGCACCCCAGACAATGCCCTGGGATGAATCGCCCTGTCCGTCTGTCTCTCCTTCATCATCCTCGGTGAATATCTGGCTTACCAGGATGCTGACACCGCCGTTGCCGTCCAGACCGCCCGCAATGCCGCAGGCGCCCTCACCATTGTTGTTTATGGCGGCGATGGTGGCGGCGACGTGGGTCCCGTGCAGATCCGCGTCAATCGAATATGGCGCATGGCCGGAGACGAAACATTTGCTTCCGTCTTCTCCTGCAGGTATGCAGACCCCGGCAAGGTCAGGATGGTCCATATTGACACCGGCATCCACCACGTTGACTATCACCTCCTTGCGGCCTCCTGTGAT
>JAZRXV010000088.1:0-7168 GCA_045600405.1 Candidatus Cryptobacteroides sp. | reverse complement strand
TCGCCACAATCGCTCACAACGTAAAGATAATGATATCGGCATCCACAAACATCAATCTGAGTCTCCCATCCATATAAGACCACGTGAGCTCCGTGCGTTTGCTGTTAAAATCAGTCCGGATCGGAACTGAAAACCGGCGATTATCTAATAAAAAACCTGTGCCAGTCCCGGTGGGGGGGACACAGCACAGGTCTTACAGGAATAATGATCTTTTATTCACTTCATCTCAAATTTGACTGCGAATGACTCCTGTGGAAGCCCCTTTGGCACGGTGAGCGTGACTTTGCCGTCCTTCGCCTTGCAGTTCACGGATTTGCCGTTGGAGACGAGTGTGACCTTTCCGGCCGGGATGTTGCCGCTCCATTCTATGCTTGCAGGAAGCTCTTCACCATCCTTGAGGGCGTATATGGCATATATGGTCTTGCCGTCCTTGGAAGCGGTGAACCATACATTCCCGTCGTTGTAGACAGGGGTTGTCCTGGTGCCATATATGGCTTCGCCGTATTTGCGCATCCAGTCTCCAACGGTGTGGAGGATGGCCTGGGCACCTTCGTCGATGGTTCCCCAAGGGGTTGGGCCGATGCCGAGGATGTAATTGCCGCCTTTGGCAACCACTTCGGCGATGTTGCCTATGACTCTGCGGTCGCTCTTGTAACGAGGATTATATGTCCATCCCCAGCTTGCCAGAGGGTCGCAGGTCTCCCAAGGGATATTGCGCTGCTCTCCAGGGATGGTAGCCTCAGGGGTCTGATAGTTCTCGTTCTTGTTGCGGCAAGCCCTGTCGACGGAGATGAGACCAGGATTGCGCTTACGGGCACCGACCAGGACTTCATCGAGGCCGATTTCGTCGCCGGAGATCCAGCCTCCGTCAAGCCAGAGGATATCGACGTGGCCATATTCGGTGGTGAGCTCCTCAAGTTGGTTCTGGGTGAACTTCACATAGTTCTCCCACCAGTCCGGATGGCGCTCCTTGCTGTAGTTGATGCCGCGTCCCGGAGTGGCGAGGTCCGGATGCCAGAACCATTTGCAATGCCAGTCCGGCTTGGAGAAATATTCTCCGATCATGAAACCCCTCTCGCGGAAAGCGCCGAGCACCTCCTTGATGAGATTGCTTCTCGGGTTGCTGCCGAAAGGACCGTTGGTGACCTTGTAATCGGTGTACTTGGTATCGAACATGCAGAAGCCGTCGTGATGCTTGGTTGTGATCACCATATACTTCATACCTGCGTCTTCCATTACTTCAGCCCATTTCTCAGGATTGAAAAGTGTCGGATTGAAATGGTGGGAGAGTCCCCAGTACCAATGCTTGAACTCCTCGTAGCTGAGGCCCATGCGCTGACGTCCGTTCATTTCCCACTGCTCGTCTTCGGAACAGAGGTTCCATGATTCCATCATTCCCGGGACTGAATAGATGCCCCAGTGGAAGAGAACGCCGAATTTGAGGTCCTGCCATTCGTCAAGTTTCTGGAGGACCTGAGGGTCTGTCGGTACAATGTAGCCGTTGACGGGAGAATAGCCGTGTGCATAGCCGGTTTGCTGTGCATTTGCAGCGGATCCTGCCAGGAGCAGGAGCGCCGCGATGGTGATGTTTAGTATCGGTTTCATATGTCTGTGTGTAATGCAAGCCGAATATAGTAAAAAAAGTGTGTAAAAAGTCAGGGCTTCAAAGATATTTGAAGATTATTTTATATAAATTGCAGATAATATCATCCATCCGTCATTTAAAGCCACACATATTATGAAAACAAACAGAAGAGATTTCATCAAGCAGGTCGGACTTCTTGCCGGGGCAACAGCCCTTCCGTCTGTCGCGTTCGCAAAGGTAAATGATACACCAGGGGATAAACCCGTTCCAGAGGTCCCGGAGAAGGTAGATGCCATCAAGGTGCGTCTGATCTTCGCTCTGTGGCATGACGTGCAGGTAAGGGAGACATGGCCTAACAAAGGCTACGACTTCAGGATGCTGATGCCTCATATCACCCAGACCCTCAATTCAAGGATACCGGACGTCCAGTTCATACCGGGGATGGCATATGATGATGCAACTGCAGAGAAGATAGTTGAAGAAGACAATGCAGCCGGGAATGTCATGGGGTATATGGTCATCCAGATGAATTCGTGGCCGGACTGCCTTTCGTATATTCTCAAACAGACCGACAAGCCAGTCCTGTTCTGCAGTTATCCATATTCCGGTATCGGAGGCTGGCTGACAAAGAATGCGGCGGCAATCAGGAGCGGGAGGAAAGGCTATGCTTTCATCTCTTCGATGTGTTTTGATGATACTGTCGGTGCGGCCGCAGCATTCTCCATGCTGAAAAATGGCGGCACGCAGGACGATTTCGTGGCGGCGGTGACCAGGTTCCGTATGAACCATACTCCCGAATATTCCGGATATACACCGAAGCAGGATAAACTCAAATGCCTGTCCGCGGAGAAGACCCTGGCGGAGATCAAGGGCATGAAGATACTGTCTGTGGGCAATGGCGAAAGCCCTAACAGCAAGCGGATCGAGGATGATTTCGGTATCATCGTCGAGTCTGTGCCTTTCAAGGATGTGAATGACATATGGCGGGCCATAACCGAAGATCAGGCAAGGCCGGTCTTTGACCAGTGGAAGAAAGAGGCCAGGGCGATTGAGGATGTCTCCGATGCTACATTGATGGGTGTTGCAAAGATGTATCTTGCAATGGAAACCCTTCTGAAGAGACGCGCAGCCCAGGCTATCACCATTGCCTGCCTGGATGGATGCTATAAGGGACAGCTCGGGGCATATCCTTGCCTGGGGTTCATGCAGCTTTTGACGAACGGGCTGATCGGTGTTTGTGAAAGGGACGTCAATTCCACTGTCGCCACCGTGCTTCTCAATGTCATGACCAAGGGAAGGATGGGGTACATCTCGGATCCGGTCATGGATTCATCGCACAGGACTATCATCTATGCCCATTGCGTGTGCACCAGAAGATTCTTCGGCTCTGATTCGGAGGCTGTCCCATTCGAGATCCTGACACATTCGGAAGACCGTATGGGAGCGTCAGTCAGATCGATCGCCCCTGTCGGATATACTACCACTTCAGTACGCATCATGTTTAACAGCCGCAAGATTTTCGTTCACAAGGCGATTACGGTAGGAAATGACTATGATGACAGGGCATGCCGTACAAAAATCGTCGCGGAGGTCCCTGGTGATTACGAGAAACTCTATACCCAATGGGATGCAACAGGCTGGCACAGGGTTACCGTATATGGTGACGTCACGAAAGAGATTGAGGCCCTTGCCGCCAAAATCGGCTATGAGGTGGTTTATGAGGCGTAGCCGTAAGGCTTTATTGCATCTTGCTTGTCAGACAAGTGTTTAATGCAGATGCAGCACCTTTTCCGGCAGGAAACAGGTGCTGCATCTTTTTTTGTTATTACAGACTTCCCCCTGCAAGACAGAACTATCTCGGCATATATCAATGTCATTGGATTCTGATAGGTGATTCTATCTTTATGCTGCCACAAAACTTATTTGCATGGGCGGCTTAGTCTATCGATTTCATTTCTGTCCAAAGTGAAACAAAGATATATCATGAGCAAGGATCAGAAACGGATTTTGATTATGATATTGGGGTGGCCATAGGAAACATTATTGCGGTAACAGTACTATTTCTTGGTTCTAAGGTTCCGAAGAAGGATTGATCACAGATTTACTTGTTTTTCTTTTTTGCGGAAAGCTCAGGGAAGGTCCATGGGGCGCGGTAGGCGGGCTTGATGAGCCTGTCGGCTTCGGAGTTGCCGAAGGTTTTGCGCACATCGTCGTAGACAAGGCAGGAGCGGGTGCGGGCTGCGATGTTGCCCAGATGGGCGAACTTGGCGCAGAAGCTGCCGTTGCGTATGGTGCAGGCCGTGTCCAGATTGCGTGTCCGAACGCATTCGAGGAAGTTCCCGACATGGTTTGTCCTGTCCTTGTCATCCGGGCTGAATGATGCCGGCTCCAGTTTGCTTCCTGGCTTGGGAATCACCTCCCAGCCTTCGCGGTTGGCGACAAGAACTCCCTCCGTCCCAATGAACTCCAGGCCGTAATTCTTGCCGTAAGGACCGACCTCGGCTGCGGCGACGTTGTTCCACTGTATGGTCAGGTCTTCATATTCCCAAAGGACGGAAAGGGTGTCGAATGTCTCCGAATAGTTGGTAGGGTAGGCGAAATTGCCTCCCGTTGCCAGAACTCTGCGCGGCAGTTTCGTGGTATTCGTTCCCCAGAGGGCCATGTCCAGGAGATGCACGCCCCAGTCGGTCACCAGGCCTCCGCCATAGTCCCAGAACATCCTCCATAAGCCGTGGAAGCGGCTGCCGTTGAAGCTCCTGCTCGGGGCCGGCCCCAGCCACATGTTGAAATCGACTCCTTCCGGCGGTGTGGAATCCTGGGCAGGATTGAGGATTGAAGCATAGGAGAAGTTGGCCCAGACATTGACCTTGGCAATCCTTCCCAGGCTGCCGGTGTCAAGATATTTCTTCATCTCGTGCCAGATAAGGCCGCTCCTCTGCTGCTGCCCCACCTGGATCACTCGCTTGTAATGTTCGGCGAATTCCACCATGACGTCACATTCGGCGATGGAGTTGGCAAGCGGCTTCTCTACATAGACATCCTTGCCGGCGGCACAGGCGTCACATGTTATCAGACAGTGCCAGTGGTCAGGGGTGCCGATGACCACTGCGTCTATATCCTTGTCCTCAAGCATCTTGCGATAGTCTGAATATAATTTCGGCTTCTTGCCGGTAAGCTTTTCCAGATCAGCCGCCCTGCTTTCGAGGATGTTCCTGTCTATGTCGCAGAGAGCCGTGCATTCAGCCTCCGGGAAATGCAGGAACTCAACGTAGTCCCCCCATCCCATGCTTTTGCAGCCGATAAGTCCGACTCTGATCTTTTCATTCGTCTCTTTCTTGCCGGAAGAGGTGGCCCCCATAAGGACGCCCGGGACCATCAGACCCGCTGCTGCAACGGATGAGTGGATGATGAAATCTCTGCGTGAAATCATGGCTCGTGTAGTATTTTTCATAAAGATAATGAATATTTGGTGAATATCACCTGGGGCCTGCAATCAGAAATTGATATCTTCCAAAGGTGCAGCCAATGGCCGAGAAGATGAGTTGCGGTGTCGGAAAAGTCAGGCCGCCATAGAAGATGTTTGGCAATCTGGTTGGGATGTAGCAACTGACCAAATTTTGCGTATTATGATGCAGCGCCGGAGCGCCGATGCTGACCTTAATTAAGGGGGATTGGAAAGAAATGCCTAAATTTGTCAAGTAAAGCCCGTTTTTCTATATGTAAGTGATATTAATGTTAAAATATATGAAACAAATCTTATCAATAGCATATCTTCTTCTTTGCTTCTTCTTTGCGCCTGACATGGCTGCACAGGACTACGACAACCTTGCACCGCTGACACTTCTCAACCGCTCGGTGCTGGACAGGAGCTGCAGAGATATCCGGCGTGACGACATTTCGACACGGTCTGCCGTTGCAAGGCTTGTTTCCGAAGCCGATCAGTTGATGCAGCAATCGGTGCCGTCTCCGACAGCCAGTGACTCCCGGGTGCTGAAAACCGTATGCAGCAGGGTAAGAACCCTCGGGGAGGCTTACTATCTTGCCGGTCAGGAGAAATATGCTGCCAGAGTATATGACTACATCAGGCCTTGGCTGACCGATCCGGCCACCCGACTTTCGCCGCAGCTGCCTTCAAACATCGACTTTGTGGCGATGAGCGATATCATCGACATGCTCGACGGTTATCTCCTCACCGATGGCTCAAAGGCATGGAACAGCACAGATAATGCTGCCATGAGACAATGGTTTGACGAACTGCTGCAATGGCTCAAGAGCGATGGGATGATGGCGGAGATGCATCATTTTGACGACTATCAGGGTATAGGATACGACATGCTTCTCACTGCATCGAAGACATTCTTCGAAAGGGAATGGCTGCACGAGATGAAGGTGTTCGTGGACAGAACGACAAAGGCTCGTCTGGACAGGATTCTTGCCGCAGATGGTGAGATGATGATCGGCACCGGCAACACGGTTCTGGATGAAACCGAGCACCTCGTCACTCTTGTGAGAATGGCTCTCATGGCAGAGAAAGCCGGTTCCAACCTATGGCTGTACGAGACAAGCGGCGGCGGAAGCATAAGGCAATCCATTGAGAGCTTGAGCAATCTTCTGCTCGGTGACAAATCGTGGACACAGAGTGATGACGCCGGGGAGATTGCCCGTAACTACACATATATACTGCTCAGTGCCGCCTGCCCGCTTACGAGCAAGAAACTCTACGAAGAGCGTCTGGACGCTCTCGCTTCAATGATGAAGGGCAAGGAGGATATAAGCAGCCTTTCATATCGGCTGACGACGCCCGTCATATATGGTACGTTGCTGAGCGACGAGGATTTCTTCGATACCATCAACCTCGACACCCCGGGATTGGAAACGGTGAAAGAAGCCATCGCATCGGGCGATATCGCCAGGGCCAAGAGCGGCTTTGTTTCTTATCTGCGACGTCGTGAGTACCGTTTCGACTGGCACAATGCCGACAATAGCAATGACAATGGCGGCTATGATATCACGGAGGTGACGAACACAGTGAACAACCTTCTGCTGGGTGAGCAGTTCGGAGACACCGTAATCTGGACACGCAACAACACCCCTCTGGAATACGAGGAATGGCCCTGGGGCCTGAGTCGTCATCAGTTCTGGATCGGTCTGGGACGAGCGTACAAAGCCACCGGCGACGAGCAGTATGCCCGTGCTTTCACAAGCCAGTTGAACAGTTGGATTGACCAATCTCCGCTGCCGGACTACGATGCCAAGATCGACTACTCCCGTTGGCGCACCATCGAGGCTGGCATCCGCACCCTGGGCGCATGGCCGATGGCTTATCTGTACTTTCTCCAGTCTCCTACATTCGATGATGAGAGTGTATTCCTGATGATGAAGTCATTCTACGAGCACGCAATCCACCTCAGGAAGCATCACCGCACCAACAACTGGCTCTCGATGGAGATGAACGGCCTGTTCCACATCTCACTGATGTTTCCGGAATTCAAGGAGGCCGCCTGCTGGGCAGAGTATGCCGGGACAAAGATCTATCAGGAGACCGAGATACAGGTGTATCCCGACGGTGCACAGGTGGAATTG
>JAZRXV010000087.1:0-7548 GCA_045600405.1 Candidatus Cryptobacteroides sp. | reverse complement strand
GAAGGCTTCTTCTCCGCACATATCGCAAGTTCCTGCTCATGACGGTCAAGCCATATATAAGGATCACGCTGCTGCTTGCACGGAGCATATGGTTCGCATGGCTCGTGGAGAATCTCACGGACCTTCTTCTCTATCCCGTCGGCCTGACGGCGCATGCCGAGGTCATTAGGATGGACACCCTCCACCATACCGTCCATCCCGAGGCCGATCTCTTCGGTAGTCAAGTAGTACAGACCCGCAGTCCCTTCTTTCATAAGGTCGTTGTATGCCCTCCTCATCTCGCTGTTGGTGGCGCGGTATTCGGACCTTGCAATGCTTGATACCTCATTCATATACCCGCTGTGCTCAACAAGGAGTATCGGACAGTCAGGATGGGCCTCCTTGAGCATCTTCACACCTGCGACGGTAAGGTCCCTGACAGGGTCCTTCCCCGCATGCAGGTTCGGGAGACAGTCTATCACATACAATGCCGCATCTATCTCTGCCAGGAGGGAGAAGAGTTCCGGCTCAAGCTTTCCGTTGCCGGAGAATGCAAGATTGACCAGTGGATGCTCCAGTTCGCGCTCGACGATATTGGTCCAGCAGTTGCCCGGACGGCTGGCACACGCGCCCTGCCCTATGCTGGTGCCATAGACCACGATAGGCTTCTCCTTGCGGGCGGGAGAAAACACGAGTTCGGACCCTTCCGGCACTCCTATCTGCATGCTCTCCACAGTATTGTACAGAGGCAGATAGAGATGGTATTCGTAAGGTTTGGAAGCATTCGGAAAATAATCGATGTTGCTGTACCTGTACAGAATGGAATCCTGGCTGAAAGATGCAGTGAAATCCGGAGCGCACCAGTGCCGCACTCCGTCACAATCCGTGGCGTAAAGATCAATTCCTGACACACCAGTGGAAGGCATGTGGAACATGTTCAGCCCTCCTTTCACCTTATACTTCACATGGATCTCGGGGGCATTGCTCCTGAAGATTATGCTGAGGCCTGCGGAATTGCGGCTGATTACCCATACGTCATTCCTCACCATGGACTTCGCCTTGTCAGGAAGGCGCACATAGGTCTTGTTGAGCTCGCTCCATCCCTGTCCCTGCACACCTGCACCCGCCTCAAGAGGATCGGTCCAGCGCATCTGGGCCTGAAGGGTAAGGCTCATCATCAAGGCTACCGCCAGAATCAATTTTTTCATATCAGCGTATCTTTACCATTCAAGTTCAAGCCTGCCGAAGAAATCCGGACGATGGAAGTCCGGCTCCGGGAGCAGGATCGGATTCCAACATGTATAATGCGGGACTGCCGTCTTGTCTCCGCATTTGTAGAAATTCGCCTCAAACGCTGCCGGCTTCGGACCGCAGTCAAGCACAGAGAACGGTATCTGAAGTTCCAGGCTCCAGGTCTGTCTACCTTCCAGGTCCACCGGCTTGCACTCCAGGGAGGAGCGGCGGACAATCTTGGCCATTTCTTCTTCATCAAAATGATTGAACTCACTTCTGGAAAGACGCTTGGCGGCAAGTCCTACACCCAGACAATTGGTCTCGAAATTGAAATAGTACCTACTTCCCGGGACCTTGACAAAGAATTCGACGCAGTCATCCTCCCATACAGGACCATTCGATTCCAGACAAACTGCGCGAACCCCCTCCTCCTTCACTTCAAAACGAACGAGAAGACTGTCTGCATCATGCGCCACGCGCACAGTGACTTCAGGCTTGTATGGGAACGCATCCGGCCATGGCACACATGACAGGGATGCCGTAGCGAAACCTTCAATATCGGCAAAGCCGCGGACGAAAGGCAATATCAATGTTTTCATAGGCTGGCAACGAATTTACACATTTCATCATACTGCTCCTCCATGCTGCAAAGGAGTTTGTACTGCGACCTCGTACGGACCAGATTGTGCTCCGGATACTTTATCTTGTAATATGTATCACCGTCAATATAGTCCATAAGGAACCTCAGGACCTGCTCATAAGTGATATACAGGCCCGAGAAGGCGAGGTACTTCTTCTCAAGGTCGGTAAGGGTGTCCTTGCGCTCGGACATGTAACCGCTGATGTAAGCCCTGAACATATCCATGGACATGGAAACCTTGCTGTAATCCGGCTCGTCCTCCGCAGCCGTATTGGTATAGGACCTCAGGGCATCGCCGACATCATTGAGCGAAGTGCTACTCATGACTGTGTCGAGGTCAATGGCGCAGAGCACCTCGCCGGTTGTCCCGTCGAAAAGGATATTGCTTATCTTGGTGTCATTATGGGTCGCCCTTGTAGGGATATCGCCGTCCTCTACAAGTTTCCAGAATGCGAGCATCCTGTCCCTGCGGCTCTCCACCCACGAAATCTCCTCGGCAAGATCCTTCACTCTGCCTGCTGCATCACGCTTCAGGGCCTCGTCCCACTGGACAAAGCGCCAGCGTATGTTGTGGAAACCTTTGATCACCTCGGCAAGAGGTTTGTCAAAATCAGCCAGCATGGTCTGGAAACGGCCGATACCGATTCCTCCCTGGCGGCAAAGCTCCGGAGTATCCGCAAAGAAATATGTCTTGGTATTCTGGATAAACAGGCACACAGCCCAGAAATTCCCTTCTTCATCCTTGTAGTAATGCTTTCCGTCCAAGGTGTCTATCACTGTAAGTGTCTCCCTGAGAGGATCGGCCACCTTACCCTTTATATGCTCCGTGACAGCGACGATGTTGTCCATCATTGCGGGCACGTCAGGGAAAACCTTGTGATTCTTGCGCTGCAGAAGATAATCAGGCGTATCACCCTCGGTCTTTATCGTAAAAGTGTCATTGATGAAGCCCTCTCCGAGAGGGGCGATGTCGGCAATTTTGCCTTCAAGGCGGAACTGCCCGGCTATTCTATACAGGTCGGTCATGATTGAAGATTATTATTTCAGTAAATATAAGGAATTGTATTGAAAATGGCAATCCTTAGCGGAGCGGCCGTGCAAGCCTGACCCCATACTTTGCATATTCCGCAATGCTCCGGTCGTCCAGGATGACCTTGCCCGCGACGGATGATGCATGGATGAAACATTTACGCCCGTCCTTTTCATATGCAAGGGCGACATGGGAGACATCCAGGCCTTCGACTTTGGTCACGAAGCACACGATATCACCTGTCCTGACATATTTTTCAGCCCCTTTCATCATATCGGCAGGCACCCAATAATAATCGAACTTCTCAAGTGACTGCTCTACCGCACGGATTTCCCCGACCAGTTCCGGATTCCCGGCAAGCTGGCGGTAGGACCCGGGGTGGGTACTCATGAACGAGAATGTCTGCTCCTTCGGTTTTCCAACCTCGCTGCTGTACTCCCTCAGCACGCCGAGTTCTCCGGCATTCCTCAACCAGCCCGAAGTATAATGTTCCCGCGTGGCATATCCCACTTCCCCGCCGCGATAACGGAGCATGCGCAGGTTGTCGCAAAGAAGGGAATAAGACGGCTTTTCATTGCCGCACCCGTCTCCTGCGAGGTTCACACCCTTTATCGTAAGCGCAGTAGCAAGGCAGGTCTCAGCAAAGAGGATGCAGTCTGTCGCATCATATCTCACCACAAGAGCCTCCGGCTCGACCTCCAATGTCCCGGCCACATACGGAGTGTCCAGCATCAGAAGGGCGACTTCCGCGGTCAGGTCAGGAACGGGAAGGGAGGTCCTGTCGGACAATGAGGACAGGATGGATGCAAACGCTTCCTGCGCATCCATACCTTCGTAGCGCGAGCGGGCCCCGGCCTGCAATGACAGCAGGGCAAGAAAGAGTATGGTCAGTCGTTTCCTCATCCGTTAATTGATGCGTATCCTTTGTCCGATGGAGATACGGTTGACATTCAGTTTAGGATTGAGATTCTTGATCTTGGCCTGGGACACATGCTCCTTGATAGCGATCGAGCCTATCGTCTCCCCGCTCTTGACAACATGCCATCTCATGGCCGCCTTCTCCTCGGCGATCCTCTTCTCTTCGGCCAGGATACGCTCATCCTCTCCATACACGTCCTCTTCTTCATCTATCTCGCTAGGGATATAATGGGATGAAGGTGAGAAATATGTCCTCTTCAGGACCAGCACGTTCTTGCGGAGCCTGCCGGTCTCGAAATCCGCCATCCACTGCGGATCGAAAGCGAATCCATGGTAGCGGGTCTCAAAATGGAGGTGAGGACCGGTCGAACGCCCGGTCGAGCCTCCCAGACCTATGATATCGCCGGAACTCACCCAGTCTCCCGCATACACGTCCCTGCGTGAGAGATGGCCGTAGAAGGTCTCGAGCCCGTTCTCATGGCGTATCACGATAAGGTTGCCATAGCCCTTGGTGTACATGGATATGCGGACACGCCCGTCAAATGCAGCTGCTACCGGGGTTCCGTGCTTATATGGGATATCCACTCCGGTATGGCTGCGTCCGCGGCGGTAGCCGAATTTAGAAAGGACAGCTCCCTGGTACGGGCAGGTCCACTTGCTCAACGTATCCACCAGGCATATGCTGTTGCGGACAGGAAGGGATGAAAGTTCATCGCGGTACGGATTGACTTCTTCCGTATCCCAGTGGTCGGAGAACACATCAAGTCCGGAGACCACATTGAAATTCTTCACATAATGCCAGGTCCCGTCATCGCAAAGGACGACCTGTAGCTTCTCGTCACCTATGTCAAGCGTATCCACAGAAGCACCGGAACCTTTCTGGAATATACCGGGGTCAGCCCCGATGCCTTCAGGAACGGTGATCCCGGATTCGACCGGTTTTGCTCCGGGGAAAAGGGCTGCATCGCTGTTCTGGGCCTGAGCCAGGACTGACAGCAGTAAAGCCGCGAGGACCATTGCTCTTTTCATACTCTCTTTGCTCCGAAAGATGATTCGAGAATCTTCTGGGTCTCGGAGACCTTTTCCTCCAGAAGTTCTTCAGTCGCCGCCTCACATATGAAGCGCAGATAAGGTTCCGTATTGGACGGACGGATGTTGAACCACCACTGCGGGAATTCAAGCCGGTATCCGTCGAAATCCATTGTCAGATCAGGATGTTCCGATGCCTCGAAATGAGCCTTTACGGCATCCATGGCCCCCTGTTTGTCCTCCACCCGGAAATTGATCTCTCCGGAGTTGCAGTATCTCTTCAATCCGGCCATCTCCCCGCTGATGGTCTTTCCTTCCTTCTTCAGCTCCGCCACGATGCGCAGCACTATCATGGAAGCGAGAAGACCGCTGTCGGAATAGAAGAAATCCTTGAAATAGTAATGTCCTGCAAGTTCCCCGCCCCAAAGTCCGTCTATCTCACGCAGCTTCGGAGCAGCGAAAGCCCGTCCTACCTTCCATGTGCGGACATCGCACCCAAGAGAGGAAAGATGCTCCGCGACCGCCTTCGAACTACGTATCTCCTGCAGCACACGCGGTTTTTCAGCGCCCCTTTCGTCTATGAAATACCGGCTCATAAGTGCGATGATGAGATCCGGCGCGATGAATTCAGCCTTGTCATCAACGAACATCACACGGTCCGCATCCCCGTCATAAATGACGCCGATGTCGGCCCCTTCCCTGCGTACAAGTGACCTCAGAGCCTCAACGTTCCGGGGAAGGAGCGGGTTCGGGTCATGATTCGGAAAAGAACCGTCAAGGGTATCGAAAATATAGGACGGAGCATCACCGAACACCTCCTTGGCAAAAAGATTCGCCATTCCGTTCGAGAGGTCGAATGCTATCTTCAGACCGGAATAATCACCTTTGAACTTCATCATGAAGTCCATATAGGCATCGTGGATGTCAAATGCGTGAAGTTCACCCCGTGTTGCAGCGGCAGGAGTCGGACGTCCCGCCTCTATCCAATCGCGTATCGTGCCAAGACCGCTGTCCAGGCCGACTGGAAGGGCGTTTTCACGGCTCACCTTCATCCCGTTGTATTCCTTGGAATTATGAGACGCCGTGATCTGCACAGATGCCTTGAATCCATAGTTCGCCGTAGCGAAATAAACCATGGGAGTAGTGCTTAGACCGATATCGTACACATCGGCACCGGCATCCAGTATTCCGTCAATCAGGGCATCATGGATTTCCTGCGACGATTCACGGCAGTCCATACCCACCAGCACCTTGGGCGCGCCGAGGAGTTCAGGTATGAAATATCCTGTCTTATAAGCGGTATTCCTGTCGAAGTCAACCCCGTAGATACCGCGCACATCATATGCGTGGAAAGCGCCCATTGCTATTTGACCTTGGAGTTATATGCAGTCCCCACCCTGCCATGGGCGATATTGACAAGTTTCCTGGCAAGCATCTTACGCCGTATCGGCGCCACCAGGTCAGTGAACAGCACGCCGTCGAGGTGGGAGAATTCGTGCTGTATCATCCTCGCGGCGAACTTGTCGAAGGTTTCGGTCTTCAACTCGAAATTCTCGTCATGATATTCCACGGTTATGGATGACGGGCGGCGGACATCGGCATATATGCCTGGCACGCTCAGACAGCCTTCGTTATATTCGCACTGCTCGTGGCTCTCCTCCACTATCACCGGATTGATGAATGTGCGACGGAAATCCTTGAGATACGGATAGACATCCGTCATCACGGTGCCGTCAACCACGGCCACGCGCCTGCTTACGCCTATCTGCGGGGCAGCGAGACCGCAACCCTCGGATTTGCCCAGGGTATCCCACAGGTCAGTGACCAGCGCGCTGATTTCTTCTTTCTGCGAAAGGTCGGCCGGTTCCGCCTTCATGCGAAGGACCTCCGAGCCGTAAAGGTATATCGGTTGTATCATAATTTCAGTGTTTATTCCTGTCAAGGTATCCCTGAAGGATGATAGCGGCACTTATCTTGTCCACGGAATTCTTGTCCCGTCTGTCACTCTTCTTCATACCCCCGTCTATCATTGCCCTGTGCGCAAGGACGGAAGTGAAACGTTCGTCCTCAAGGGCGACCGGCACGTCCGGAAAGGCCTTCTGCAACCTGGTTATGAACTTATCGACATCCGGGGCCGCCTGGGCCGGAGCACCGTTGAGATTGAGGGGATACCCAACGACAAATCTCTCCACAGTCTCGCCCGAAGCGAATTTTTGCAGATATTCTATTATCTTTGCAGAAGGAACCGTCTCCAAAGGAGACGCGAAAATGCCAAGCGGGTCGCTCACCGCGACGCCTACCCTGGCGTTTCCGTAGTCTATTCCTATGGTTCTGTTCATATTCCGCAAATTTAATGAAAAGGTATGGGAAGACAAAATCCGACCGAAAGGAGCAGATTCTACCGCTTGTCATTCACCGAAGATGACACCCACATGCATCTCTGGTCGCTCAAGTTCAGGAGGAGCACCCTGGCTCTGGCCATAGCCGCAGGCACCATGCTGCTCATCGCCTTGAGTTACAGCATAATTGCATTCACCCCCCTCCGCACCATAATCCCGGGATACCCCGATGCCAGATCGAAGAAGGCAGCCATCACAAATGCCATCAAGATCGACTCGCTCGAGAACGCAATTCTCAGATGGAACATATATGCGGAAAACCTGAGCCGCGTCCTGTCCGGAGAAGATACCGGCAGGCTCGACAGCCTCCTGAAAGCAGG
>JAZRXV010000086.1:0-3269 GCA_045600405.1 Candidatus Cryptobacteroides sp. | reverse complement strand
GGGGGAGGGGCCCAAGCTTGCTTGGGAGGGGCCGGAGCGACCGAAAGGGAGCGGAGTCCCGAAGATGGCTATGCCAGCCACATGCGGAGCTGCGCATGTACAAAAAAGAAACCGGCCAAAAATTGCTTTTTGGTCGGCCTCATCAGTTTCCGGTAAAATATGCTTGTAATTTACCGCACATTTACTAAATTTGTGCTATTAAATACTCGCAAATATGGAAACACTTTATGCAACCTTCTATCAAAAACTCGAGTCCACCCCGATGGACTTCTTCCGTGATTTTCATGACAGTATAAATTGGGAGTGCCGAATCATCGGGCTGATGGGGCAGAAAGGCGTCGGCAAGTCGACGCTCCTTTTGCAACACATCAAAAGAAACGAGAACCTTAAAGAAACCCTATATGTCAATGCTGATGACATATATTTTGCTGCGCACACTCTTCTTGATACAGCAAAAACTTTCTATGCAAATGGCGGTAAAGCCCTATATATAGATGAAATTCACAAGTATAAGGGATGGAGTACTGAAATCAAGAATATGTATGACAGCCTTCCATACCTCAGGGTCATCTATTCCGGAAGTTCCATCTTGGACCTTGAAAAGGGAGGCGCAGATCTGAGCCGGAGGGCCGTCGAGTACCATATGCCCGTGCTTTCCTTTCGCGAGTATTTGAACATCAGGAACGACTGGAACCTTCAGAAGGCCACGCTGGATGAAATACTTCAGGGCAAGGTGGATTTCCCGTATGGGGAGCATCGTCCGCTCGCCTATTACAAGGATTATATCAAGACCGGCTGCTATCCATATTTCGGAGAAGCGGAGCAGATGATCCGCATGCGCCAAGTCATCAATACAACCATTGAAGTTGATATCCCGAAATATGCTGGTATGACGATCGCATCCACACAGAAGCTTAAAAAATTCATGTACTATATCTCTCAGAGCGTACCGGTCAAGCTCAATTTTGCCGATATGGCCAGGGATCTTGAGATAGACAGGAATGAATTGCCGCAGTATCTTGAATATCTTGAAAAGGCTGAACTTGTCTCCGTTTTAAGGATGAAGGCGAACGGTGATGCGATCCTTCGCAAGATGGATAAGCTGTATCTGCATAATCCCAACATGATGCATACGCTGGTAGGAGGGAGCCCCAACAGCGGGAATGTGAGAGAAACGATGTTCCTTTGTTGGACGAAGTATTCCTATGACGTTATGGAGTCGCCAATATCAGATTTCGAGATAGACGACTTAACCTTTGAAGTAGGCGGTAGAAAAAAAGGGAAAAAACAGATTGAAAACGCAGAGAAAGGATATGTCGTGGCAGATGATATCGAATATTCCTTCCAGAATAAGATTCCGATTTGGATGTTCGGTTTCCTATACTGAACAAATTTTCACGGGTATCGCGGAGGCGGTGACGATGGTCGTGCAGGGCGGGGCTCCGCCCGTAACCGGTCGGGAAAAACGCCAAACCTCCCGACCGGCCGCCGTCAGGGAGAGGGGAGTGACCGGGACTGCACACGGAGCGCAGCGGACGGATACCCTTCGGACAGAGGGACCCCACCGGTCAGTCGGTGACTGGCAGGGACGCCATCGGGGCGTCACATTCAGATGCAATCTGAAGAAGACGCAGCGAGGCGGTAGGGGATACGAAAGAAGGGGAGACGGACGCAGTGTCTTCCGGAGGACGGACAGGCTCCATAGCGGTCACACCGGCGACGGGAAAAGCCGAGGAGGATTCTCGGAACTGGGTCAAGAAGAAGGGAACGCGAGCAGGAATGAATTCGTGCCCGTGACGAGCTGACGACGAGTGCCCCGTCGCCGGTGTGACAGGAAGCGGATGGATGTCCGGAGACGGATGTCGGCCGACGGATGCCGCAAGGAGAACCAACGAAGAATAATCTGTAGGGATATTGGAATAGTTGAATACCGTAGAACAAGAAAAAAGAGGTATCTAAAAAGTCGAGAGACTGATAGTCACCTTCTTTTTTTGTGTTCCGTTCGCATGGCGCTGCCATCGGCGGAACTCCGTTCGGCTTCGCCTCACTCCGGCCCCTCCCACAATCTCCTTCGTCATCGCTTCTGCGATAACTCGTATCTTGCGGGCCCCATCCCCCTTCCCGTGCCCGGGGGTGGGCACGTCCGCCTCATGGCAGTGCCACGTCTCAACTACACACAAAAATATAGCTATCACATTGAAATATAATGCGATAGCTATTGCATATCTGATAAATTTTTCGTAAATTGAGGTTGCAAAAAACAAAAACTAAAAACAAATCAGATAATGGCAAAAGTAGTGTTTAAATCTTACAATCCCAACGATAATCTGCTTCTTCCTCCGTGTTTGGGTGATTATCTTCCCCAGAATCACCCTGCACGTGTTGTCAGCGCAATAATTGACCGGCTTGATATCAGTGAAATTGAGGCTGGTTACGTAGGAGGTGGTACGAGCAGCTATAATCCCAGGATGTTGCTTAAGGTGATTGTTTATGCCTACCTTAACAATGTGTACTCCGGACGTCAGATGGAGAAACTTCTGGTAGAAAATATAGCCTACATGTGGCTCAGTGGCATGCAGACTCCGGACTTCCGCACAATCAACATCTTCCGCAGCAAGCGTCTTGCAGGCAAGTTCGACAACATCTTCACCCAAATCGTCCTCCTTCTCCATGAAGAGAACCTTGTATCGTTGAAAGTACAGTATATCGATGGCACCAAGATAGAATCTGTCGCCAACAAGTACACCTTTGTCTGGAAAGGCAGCACGGAGAAAAACAAGGTGAAACTTGAAAATAATGTACGTGAGATACTCAAGGCAGCAGAATCAGCTCTGGCAATGGAGAATATCGATGAGCAGCAGACACTCACTTCCGAGGAGATGGAAAAGAGAGCGGACCGCATCCTCAAGAAGATGGATGAGACGGGGCTCAGTGACAAGCAGATGCGCAAGTCCATAGAGAAGGTGAAGTGCGAAAGTGCTTCCAAAATGAAAGACTACGAGGATAAGCTTGAGACCCTTGGAGATCGCAACAGCTACAGCAAGACGGATCCTGATGCCACCTTCATGAGGATGAAGGAAGATGCAATGAACAATGGTCAGACAAAACCTGGTTACAATATCCAAATCTCAACAGAGAACCAGTTCATCACAAACTATGGTATCTACTGGAGGCCGACTGATCAGGGAACACTTATCCCTTATCTGACATCCTTCAGTAACCGTTATGGTATGCAGAGTGAGGAAGTCTGTGCCGACTCCGGATATGGC
>JAZRXV010000085.1:0-4597 GCA_045600405.1 Candidatus Cryptobacteroides sp. | reverse complement strand
TACAAGCCGCCGATGCCCCTTTCGGGGAAATGCTCGTCCGGAAGGCACTTCGCTGGGGTACGACATCTGCAGGCGTTTTAGCAAGTCGCTGATGTTTTGTCAGTTATGAAATGACCCGTGTACCAAGGTACACGGGTCATTTCACTTTTAACTGATAATCAGGTATTTATAAATACGGCTCTATGCAGGATCTCCCGATGTTCAGCAGATTGCGGATCTGGTCCGCAATGACGCAGAGAGCCCGCAATGACGATGGGTCCGCAATGACGCAGAGAGCCCGCAATGACGATCCGGTCCGCAATGACGATGGGGCGCTTTCATTTTCATATTTATTTTATACCTTTATCAAAAGGTTTGTGCACATGGAGATAAGGGAGAAAATAGCCTTGCTGCCACATTCCCCCGGGGTTTACAGATATTACGACTCCGAGGGGACGGTGATATATGTGGGTAAGGCGAAGGACCTTTCCAAGCGGGTCGCCCAGTATTTCGTGGATCCTGACCGTTTGAATGCCAAGACCAGGATCCTGGTCTCCAAAATTGCGGACGTGCAGTATTCGGTCGTGGATACGGAGGCTGATGCGCTCCTGCTGGAGAACAACCTGATCAAGCAGTACAAACCCCGTTACAACATCCTTCTGAAGGACTCGAAGACCTATCCATGGATTTGCGTCACGGCAGACGATTTCCCGAGGGTGTTCCTGACCAGGCGCATAGTGCAGAACGGGTCGAGGTATTTTGGACCGTACAGTTCGGTCTTCCATGCAAAGGCCCTGCTGGATTTCTTCCGTCAGACATATCCGTTGCGTTCATGCAAGCACAACATTACCTCGGAGGCTATCCTGCGTCATAAGCTGCGTCCGTGCCTTGACATGCATCTCGGCAGATGCCGCGGCTGCTGCGTGGGCTCGGTGTCAAAAGAGGAATATGCCTCCTACATCGATGAGATTGTCAGGCTGCTGAGCGGCGGGGTCAATGAAATCATACGCCAGTACAAGGCCGCAATGCAGGAAGCGTCGGACTCACTGGAGTTCGAGCTGGCGCAGCAGTACAAGATCCGGATTGAGGCTCTTCAGAAGCATTATGCCAAGTCGATCATAACTTCTGCAGGAGACCGTGACGTGGATGTCTTCTCGCTCGTGTTCGAAGGATTGGAAGCCTTCGGCAATTTCCTGAGGATACGCGGCGGCGCTATCATACAGTCGCTCAACCTGGGCTTCCGGATGAATATCGAAGAGCCTCAGGAATCCGTCCTGAGCACATTCATAGCGGAAATAGAGTCCAAGTTCGGGGATCTCAGCAAGGAAGTGATAGTGCCATTCCTGCCCGATGTGGAGATGGACGGCGTGGAATTCAAGATTCCGGTACGCGGAGACAAACTTGCCCTGCTGGAATTGAGTTCCAAGAATTCGAAGGAATTCAGGTTCAACACCATGAAGCAGAAGGAACGCTGCAATCCTGACGAATACCGTGAGGCAGTGCTGGAAGAGGTGAGGAAAGCCCTGGGGATGAAGGTCCTGCCGGTCCATATGGAGTGCTTCGACAACTCCAACATACAGGGCACGAATCCGGTGGCAGCCTGTGTGGTCTTCAGGGATGGTGTGCCTTCAAAGAAGGATTACAGGAAATTCAAGATAAAGACGGTGGTGGGCGCCAATGACTATGCAACCATGAAGGAAGTTGTAAACCGGAGATATTCCCGAATGCTTGAGGAGAATCCCGAAGACCTTCCGCAGCTGGTGGTGATAGATGGCGGCAAGGGTCAGCTGAATTTTGCATGGCAGGCCCTTTGTGAACTGGGCATTCAGGACAGGATGACCGTCGTAGGCCTTGCTGAGAGGCTGGAGGAAGTGATCCGGGTGGGAGACCCGTATCCGTTGTTCATAGACAGGAATTCGCGCGCACTGAAAGTGCTGCAGCATATCCGTGACGAGGCTCACCGCTTCGGAATCACGTTCCACAGGTCGCTCCGCAGCAAGGCTGCGGTGCAGAGCGTGCTGAAGGAGATCAAGGGCGTCGGAGACCAGACCGAGCAGCGCCTGCTGATGCACTATGGCAGTGTGGCCAGGATAGCGTCAGCGAGTGAGACCGACCTGGCGACCCTCGTGGGACCGTCTCTTGCAAAAAGAATCAAGGAACACCTTACAAATGATGGGAAAGAGTTTTGACAAATGGTTCAACATTTTCATCGTCGCCGGCATGGTGCTGGCAACGGTGCTGATAACCATATTCGAATATGGGAAATCCCCTGACGGGAACCTTCTGCTGCTGGTGACTGCCGCAGGCTCCATCATGGGTGTGCTGTGTACCGTGCTGAGCGCCAACGGCAACATCCTGACCTTCCTGTTCGGATTCTTCGATGTCACCATCTATGCGGTGATGTGCTTCATCGGTGCCAGATACGGGAATGCCTTGCTGTATGCGCTTTTTTTCGTGCCGATGCAGTTCGTGGGTTTCGTGCAATGGAAGAAGCGGGGTGTGTCCGGGGAAAGCCTTACGACCGCCCGGCGTTTTGACCTGAAGCGGAGTATCCTTTATTCGCTTCTTTTCCTTGTCGGCAGTGTTGCAGCATATATTATCCTGGCGAAGGTGGACAAGGAGTCCGCGGATTCGTTCATAAAGGTGGCGGTCCTCTTCGATGCCCTGTCCATGATATGCAATCTGCTCGGGCAGGTGCTGATGACTTTCGCCTATATGGAACAGTGGATATTCTGGATTGCCGTCAATGTGTTCACTATCGCTATGTGGGCGGTGTCCCTCGACGGTGCGGCTGATTCCTACGCCCTTGTGCTTGTGGTGAAATATGCATTTTATCTTCTCAATTCACTGAACGGTCTCAGGGTCTGGATAGGTCTGAGCAGGAAGGAGGAGGTTTTGTAGATACAAATATTATTAGTAACTTTGTCAGGTTAGATTGTAAGTACTATTAACTAAATAACTGAATATTATGGACTACGAAGAAATCGTAAAGAAGGTGAATGACATCATCGTCGACAAACTCGGTGTCGAGCCTTCAGTAGTTACTGAGACCGCCAATTTCACAAATGACCTTGGCGCTGACTCCCTTGATACAGTAGAGCTTATCATGGAGTTTGAGAAAGTCTTCGGCATCAAGATTCCTGATGAGGAGACCGGTACCATCGCAACTGTAAAGGATGCGGTTGACAAGGTAGCTGAGAAACTTGCTCAGAACTAATCTCAAAAGGAGATAAAATATCAAGGCTGTCCATAAGGGCAGCCTTGATTATTTCCGGGTACTCCGCCGGGCGCGTCGCGCCTTTATATATTATTTGGCCGAGAAAACCCAGAGGTCTTCAGCCTCTGGGGATGAATCGGCCAGCCGTTGCTGACGGCTATAGGTAAACCGCCATCTTCAAAACCATATTGAAAAAATCCTCTCTGGAGACATTTCAGTCTGCAATATTTTTCGTAAATTAGAACAATGAAGACGGTGTACCGCACATACAAGTTCCGGATGTATCCGAACACTGAGCAGCGGCAGGTTCTTGCCCGCTACTTCGGCTCTGTGCGCTTCATCTATAACCACTACCTTGCCGAGAGAAAGCGTCAGTACGAAGAGACGGGAATGAGCGACAATTATGCAAGACAGGCGAAGGATCTTGTCGCGCTCAAGCGCACCGAAGGCTTTGACTGGTTGAAGGAGATAAACAGCCAGACCCTCCAGCAGACGCTGATGCATCTTGACACTGCGTACAAGAACTTCTTCAACCACACCGCAGACTTCCCGAAGTTCAAGAGCCGCAAGCGCGGCGGCAGCTTCACCGTGCCACAGTTCTGCTACATCGAGAATGGATATGTGCATATCCCTAAGTTCAAGGAAGGGTTGAAGGTGAAGGAACACCGCAAGGTCAAGGGAGGCGTGAGGTCAATGACCATCAGCATTACCCCAACAGGAAAATACTACGTAAGCATACTCACTGAAGAACAGTACGAGCCGATGGAGAGAATCAATGCGTCGGTCGGACTGGATATGGGTCTCAAGTCCCTTGTCACCACTTCGGAGGGTGAGACTTACGACAACAACAGATACACGAAGAAGTACGAGTGGAAGCTTGCCACCGCCCAGAAGCATTTGTCAAGAAAACAGAAGGACAGCAACGGCTGGGAGGAGCAACGGATGAAGGTCGCAAAGATTCACGAGACACTCGCCAACAGCAGGAAGGACTGGCAGCACAAGGTCAGCGCGGACGTCGTAAAGCGCTACGATACCATCTGCATCGAAGACCTCGGTGTAAAGCAGATGGAGGAAAAGAAGAAATACGGGAAGAAGAACCGCCTGAGCAAGTCCATCGCCGGTGCCGGCTGGTCAAGCCTTGTCGCGATGATAGTGTACAAGGCCGAGATGAACGACAGAACAGTCGTGAAGGTGGACCGCTACTACCCGAGCAGCAAGACCTGCAGCGTCTGCGGCAGGAAGAACGAGGGTCTCACCCTAGCAAATCGCAGCTGGACCTGCCAGGATTGCGGCACAACGCATGACCGCGACAAAAATGCCGCGGTCAATATTCTGGGTGAGGGTCTTCGTGTACTGAGTATCAACTCATCGGCGGGAACCGTCGATTACACTGGTGGAGGC
>JAZRXV010000084.1:0-6817 GCA_045600405.1 Candidatus Cryptobacteroides sp. | reverse complement strand
GCCCTGGCCCTGGCTGCATCCGCCTACAATTACTCGGCGCTCGAGATCCTTGATTCCCTCGGAACCGACTCCTACCGCGTGCTTTACCTCAAGGCTGTGATACTGGCGAGGCTCGGCCGTCGCAAGGAGGCCTTGGAGAATTACCGCATGAGCGTGGTCCTGGAGCCCTCCATGGCCCACCGCGCAAATCTTGACCCGGAACTTTCCGACCTTATTAAATGACAATCCAATAATACCATAGTTATATGAAAAAAACAATTCTATTTGCCGCCATGGCCACAGTGCTGTGCATGGCGTCCTGCCGGAAGGAGAATCCGGAATTCCACTGCGGTGACGATATGGCAAGGCTGCAGGTCTCGGTTTCCGGTGCCCTTACCAGAGCCACGTCCGCCGGGTCCGAGGACTCAGTGAACAGCCTTCAGATCTATGTGTTCAATTCAACCGGTGCTGTGCTGGAGGCCTATGGAAAGGCATCCGGAAGCAGTGTGACCGTGAAGGTGTCGACCGGGTCCAAGATGATAGCGGCCCTTGTCAACGCTCCGGAGCTGACAAATGTCACATCGCTTGCGCAGCTCAGTGCCAGCGGGTCCCTTCTGAGCGACAATTCGCTGACCTCTTTCGTGATGTTCGGTGTGACGGAAAGCCCGGTTTCGGTTTCCGGCAGCTCTTCCGTCGTTGTTGACGTGAAGCGTCTGGCTTCACGTGTCATCATCGGAAAAATCACCAACGGGATGGTTACGCCTCCGTACAATACCGCCACTTTCACCGTCGACGCCATATACCTGGTCAACGCGGGCGGCAGCTCCAACCTCGCCGCTTCCATGACTTCTCAGACTTCATGGTACAACTGGCGCAGCCGCAGTGCTGCGACGGGCCTGGATGATTTCCTGTACGAGAACCTGGAGTCTGTCTCCATAGCCTCTGCCGCCTCACATCAGACCTCCCATTACTTCTACTGCTATCCCAACCCTTCATCCGAGGACAGCTCCGCGGAAGATGATTCACCGCGCTATACCCGTCTTGTGGTCCAGGCGAGCATCAACGGGACAACCTGGTATTATCCTGTCTCGCTCCCGGGGGTGACGGCAAACCATTCGTACGAGATCCCCGAGCTGAAGATAACACGTCCGGGGTCTGACAGTCCGGATGAGCCGATAGACCTCGGTGATGCACAGTTCAGCATCAGGGTGCTTGATTGGACAGTCGAGGATTGTGGAAACGTTATAATATAATTTCAGTATCATGAAAGGAAAGCTTGCCGGACTGCTCGCAGTCATAGCCATTTCGTTGACCTGTTCGTGCTCCGTGAAGGAGGACAGGAGGGATTGTCCCTGCTATCTTGTGCTGGATTTCTGCAGACTGGACAAATCTCAGATAGGGAATGTCGGCCTCTGCCTGCAGTCCGGCGAGGGCTTTCTGTTCAGGGACACTGTGCTCCCGGAGAATTTCGACAATGAGTATGTGGTTGAGGTGCCCAGGGCGCAGATCGGGATTTGCGCCGTGTCGGGGGGAGAGTTGGAAATTCCGACGGGGGAGCAGTGTCCTCCTTTGTATATGCACTGCTGGAGCATCAGAACTTTTGCGGACAGGGTGGTGGAAACAGTCACGCTGCACAAGAACTATTCTATTGTCAATGTCAGGATGCTGTCCGGGGGCGGTACGCCAAGGGACGGGCTGGACGTTGGCATCGCCGGCAACGTGTGCGGTTACGACGAATCAGGAGGTCTGCTTTCCGGCGAGTTCCGCTATGAGGGCAGCCTTTCCGCGGATGGGGACATAGCCATCCGCGTCCCGAGGCAGGCGGACAACTCGCTTTCGCTCCGCATCATCGACGAGGGGGATGTGGTCCGTGAGTTCGCGCTGGGAGAGTACATCAGCTCAAGCGGTTACGACTGGAGCAGCCTCGACCTTGAGGACATCGACGTCACCGTCAACTTCGCCCTTGCGAGTGTGAGCGTCAGCATCAGGCAGTGGGAAACCACTTATGTGTTCGGAGTTGAGATATAGTTTTGCGAAATAAAAAACATTTTCTATATTTGCAGTCCCTAACGGGTAATGCGCGGGTGGCGAAATGGTAGACGCGCTAGTTTCAGGAGCTAGTGGGGTAAAACCTGTGTGAGTTCGAGTCTCATCTCGCGCACGAAATTAAGAGCCAAAGTATTGGAATTCAATGCTTTGGCTCTTTTCTTGTAGTTTTTTGCCGAGTTATGGTTTTCTTATGTCAATTTTGCTCGGCAAGTCACCGGAAATATCTGAGTGCACTTTCGGCTTCCGATATTAGCGAATGCTGAGTAATAGCACTATTTGTAGCTCATAGGCATAGCGGTCCCAATATCCGTACAGGTTCGCCTTGGTGGGGACATCATTGGCGCAGAGGCGGAGTGCTGAGGCGGCATTCAAGAGGGTCGTCAATCGGGAGAAGTTGGAGAAGATGGTGTGTGAAAGTCGATTGAAGAGTTTGTCTCCCGCATCAGATTCCATTGATATGAAGTTGGCTGTAATTGGATAATCTGTGATTAGCCAATTATCTCCCAGAATCCTCCCTTGTCGCCACCGACACGGCGGAGAATTCCTTTAGATCTCATCTTCTTCGTATGGTAGAATATACCGTCCTTTGTGATTCCACATACCGACGCAAGTTCTTTGGTCGTAATATATGGATTTGATTTTATGGCGTTCAGAATTTTCTCCGTAGTTTTCTCCGTAGTTTTCTCCGTAGTTTTCTCCTCGATTTTAGGAGAAAATTCATCCGGATGAGGTATTGTCATACGGAAGACATCGGCATCCTCTATGGTCGCTTCCTTACCCTTGGCATACAGGGGCACGTACTTGAATATCTTTCTTGTGCCACTGCCGAGCTCCTCGACGAGACCCGTCTGGGAGAAAACATTGGCTATGACAGGATTCTTCGGGTGAGGTTTCAGGTTCTCCGGTGTGATAAAACCGTATTGGAAAGGAAGGTTCCAGTTTTCGGTCTCAATGCGGTCGCTCCATATGGTAAGGGTCGTCGGATATGAGTTCGAGTACTCTCTATGAATCAGCAGGTTCAGGGCAACCTCGCGTAAAATCTTGTCCCTTAATGAGAACCTCTGCATATCTTCAATGTATGGAACCTCAGAAAGATGCTTCTTCAGAAAATCCATAATCTGGTCATACGCTCGGAACAAGTTACAGTGCAAGGTCAGCCTGTCATCATACAACTCCGTGTCACGAATTCGGCATAGGAGATCAATCTTATACATCGGCAACGCCATGCCTATGGCAAGATCGGTCCCGAATAGAAGGACGCCCGCCAGTGAGATTCCCGGTTTGCCTGTATCCGGATCATTCAATATCATCCTTCCGGAGCGCAGGATTTCTTCGTTGGACATTCCGAGCCATTCGTGCTTGTTGTCCTTCAAGGCGACCATTTTTCTGAGATACTCGAAGGCATTCGGATCAAGATCATCTATTGCAATCGAAGGGAACACGCGGTCCTCAGTATGCTGTTTGCTCTTCCGGATGAACAGATTCGCAATCTGCTCCGTCCCTCTCAATATAAAGTCACCGTCTTGATTCCGATCATAAAATTGACCTTTGTAACTGTGTGCCTGCTGGCTTTCAGGAACATAGCAGTAGATAACGTTCTTCCCATCTACCTTCAGCGGTTCGAAAGTGAGATAGAATGTAGGGTTGAATAACTGCGGGTTATTCATGTCTGTGGTCAAGGTGTCAATCTGCTTCTTGACATATCCGTCTTCGATTCCGACAACCAAGCCGTCATCGTCTGCCCCTAATACGATATGACCGCCTCTCCGGTTGAGAAAAGCACAGATGGATTCGTAAACGGTCCTTGCAAGGTCCGTCTGGGATTTCTTGTACTCAATTTCAGTCCATTCCGGATGGGCCAGTATCTCTTTCAACTTCTCCTCAGTCATATTTATGATACCTTAATAATCTTCTGCTAAGTTACTTATTTTTTAATGCGGACGGAAATGAATTCAAAATATCCATCTGCTGGATTGGCTAATCGGTGATTAGCGAATTTATTCCAGTTTGAGGATTACTTCCTTCGCCATCTCGTCGTCAATGTTCCTGTACCGGTTAAATGCCTTTGAGTTCTCGACGTGGCCGGATATCTTGGCTATCAGGTTCGGGTCCTTCAGTTCCTTGTAAAGATTGCCGACAAGCACACGCCTTGCCATATGTGATGAGGCAACTTCCCATATCGGGTGTTTCTCCTCCTCCCTGGTAATGGTATTCAGGGTCGTCACCATACGGTCTATTCCCGCAAGGCGAATCATCTTCTTGATGTCGCGGTTATAGTCCTGCTCGCTGATGAACGGGAGGAGCCGGTCTCCTTTTACATCAGGATACCTTTCAAGAATCTCTTTTGCAGTAGGGGACAGGGGCACTCTGACGGTTACAGGCCGTCCTTCCTTGGTTTTGCGGGGCACGTACTCAATAGCATCGTTGATGACGTTGGCCTTTGTCATCTTCATGAAGTCTCCTATACGGCAGCCTATGAAGCACTGAAAGACGAATATGTCACGCTGCACCTCCAGCCCGGGGTTGTCCGGGAACTTTGCCTGATACAGTTTATTCCTTTCTTCCTTAGAAAGGTAGAACGGCGTGCCATAGAGAGATGTGCCCATATCGTAATCATCAAAGGGGTAGTCTTTGATGTACTTTTCTTTCTTCGCCCATCTCATGAAAGTGCGGAGCCTGGTCATCAGCTTGATCACCGTGTTCTTTCCCCGTTGCTTCGGGAACCGGCTCTCAGGCACTTTGGCATATACCTTTTTATATTTACTGTTGATAATGGCTGGTTTACCCTCCTTGTCCTCCCCGATGAACTCGTGCTCATGAAGAAGGAAATCCTCAAGTTTGCGCAGAGTGTCTCCGGTGAAATCGTCGAACTCGATGCTGGTCCCGGTGTATAAGGAGAATCTCTTGAGGGCGCGATATATTACTCGGTGCTGCGACTTTTGAGATTCCGCCATGGTATGCACTTCCTCTATATACCTATGAAATACATCCAGCATGGTCTCCGGTTTCTCTTCCTCTTCTTCCTGTGGTTTCTGGGTTACAATATCCTTGTTCTTGAACAATTCAAGAGTCTCCTTGAGCCAGTTCTCACCAAGCGCCTGCTTCCCACCTCCTGATTCCAAAAAGGTTGACAGGATGAACTGGGACAGTTCCTTGAGCTTTCCATTCTGCAGAGTAAGTTCCCTGACCGCTTCTTTCCTATCTTCGGACATAACGCGTATCTTAGGGATTCGGTTGCATTGATGTTCCTGATCCCAGTCTTCCTCAGTGGTGAAGAAGCCGGTCTTCCCCCGGAGATTGATTCTGCCGTGAAAAAAGCGAACAAGTATCTCGTGCTTGCCGAGGACTTTGTCAGCCTTGCTTGAAATGGTATAAACGATAGTCGCCATTATATATCTGTTTCTGACGCAAAGCTAGAAATTTTTGGCGACTTATTTTTTCTGTATGGCAAATATTCTGAGTAAGTCGCCAGAAATTTATGTGTGCACTTTTGCACTATTGCACTTTTACCCTCCTGCATATAAAACAATCGGTACATTGTTTGTTTGTGACAAAGCATACCATTAACAAATACAATTATGAAAAGATTTGCCGCAATACTGCTTACACTCCTCATGATTGCCGGATGCAGTAACCGAAACCGAAACAATACAAATGCTCAGGAAACACTTGAGAGCAATAAATCCAGCTATTCTGATATCGTAAATTTCATCGCAAAGGGGTATCAGTGCGGATGGGAAGGGATGGACTTCTATGAAATGGGAAGCCTCAGTATGGCTTATCTTTCTTGCTCACCGGACTACGGGTATGCGGAGCTAGACATCAACGGTGATGGAGTCAAGGAATTGCTGATTGGCAAGAACGATGACAATGGCACATATAAGTTATTCGACATCTGGACGACTGATCCGGGAACCGGGCAGTTGGTTCATCTGGCAAATGGTGATGACAGGGACTGGTTCGTCATCAACGGCGATGGCGTCATCATAGAGTCCATCGTGGATCTTCGCATGAATGTGGAGAAGGTCCAGAAAGGATGGCAGATAGAAGGCGCAGAGCGTGTTAAGATAAAAGGCGACGGATGGAATGACAGCCTTCTTATAGTCCAGTTCACACTTTTCTCTGATCTGGTGGAGAAAGATCCTTTGGCTGGAGGCTACACTTCCATGAGGACGCTTTCGGAAGACGAGTTTGAGATGTTCAAGAAAGCAACCGATGATGACGACTTGATTATCTATACTCCATTATATGTTTCAACTCAGGTGGTGGCCGGAACAAATTATAAGTTCTGGTGCATCTGGGATGACCTCAGAGCCGAGCTCAAAGACTTCAAGAAACCGACCAAAACATATGGATACTGCTGGATCACCATCTTCAAGCCCCTGCCGGGACAGGGTGAGCCGCGTGTTACTTCAATTGAGATTGAAAGGCCTGTTCACGAAGTTGCTCCTCTTGATGTGAAGACTACTAGGAAATAATCTTTGCAGCATGGAATTCCCCACCATTTGTGACGTACCAGGAATTCTGCCAAGGAGTTGAGGTGCGGCTCAATATTTTGCCAAAGATCTTTGATGAATTTACCTGTTGATTTGAGTGCTGCCATAGTCCTAATTTTTCAAACATGCCAATGGGATCACGTTTACACCATCTTCTCTTCTATATGCCGTCTGTCCACCTGTAAGAATAATCAATAGATCAGGCTCTCTTAATGGCACTTGTTTTTCGGTCTTGTTGTGTTCGATAATAAGCCTTCGTATTTCAAGTAAATGCTCCGCGCCTTCCTTTATCT
>JAZRXV010000083.1:0-11748 GCA_045600405.1 Candidatus Cryptobacteroides sp. | reverse complement strand
CAATTTTTCTTTTACGCATCTGTTTTGCGCTTTTTCCCGTCTTCTTCAGTCACAATGGACCTCCATTGTTCCTTCAGAATCCAGAAAAAATCATCAAAATATCTGCTATAAAATTTAAAGCCAAACATTTCAAAACAGCTTCTTAAAATACCCTGACAAAATAACATTTATTATGAAAAGAATTCAATCCATTATCATTGTGGCTGCTCTGCTCATGACATCGGTTATTATGAACGCCCAGGATGCTACTGTCCGTATACACGAAAGGGGGACTGGTGAGACCATTCCTGCAGAAATTTACGGCCAGTTTTCAGAACATCTGGGGAGCTGTATCTATGGCGGTATCTGGGTTGGGAAGGATTCCTCGGTTCCTAACATTGAGGGATACCGCAAGGATGTCTTGGATGCTCTGAAGGCTTTGAAAGTGCCTGTGCTTCGCTGGCCGGGTGGATGCTTCGCCGATCACTATCATTGGATGGACGGTATCGGCCCTCAGGAGAAGCGCTCCAAGACATCCAACTTCTGGGGCGGAGTCCTGGAGGACAATTCCTTCGGCACCCATGAGTTCCTGAACCTCTGTGAGATGCTCGGCATAGAGCCTTACATTTCCGGAAATGTTGGTAGCGGCAGCGTGGAGGAGATGGCGAATTGGCTTGAGTATATGACAGCCCCAGAGGGAACCACTGTGGCAAACATGCGAGTTGCGAACGGCCGCAAGGAGCCTTGGAGGGTGAAGTATTTCGGAATAGGTAATGAGGCCTGGGGCTGTGGAGGAAACATGACACCGGAGTATTATTCCGATATGTACCGCCGCTATGCCACATATCTCCGCAATAAGGGAGGGTGGATGCTAAAGGTTGGAGTTGGCCCGGTCGACTATGATTACAACTGGACGGAGGTCCTTATGAAGAATGCAGGCTCATATTTAAATGCTTTGTCTCTACATTATTATACTTATGGGAAAGGTACTTCTGCTACTAATATAGGGGAGAAACAGTATTATGATATGCTTTCTAAGACCCTTGATATCGAGAATGTGATGAAGAAACATATTGAAATCATGGATCGTTATGATCCGGCAGGTAAAGTGAATCTAATCATTGATGAGTGGGGAACATGGTTCGATGTCGAGCCGGGCACTGATATTAATTTCCTGCATCAGCAGAGTACCATGCTGGATGCCATGGTGGCAGCTCTCAATTTCGACATCTTTCACAAATATACCAAGCGCCTTAAAATGTGCAACATCGCGCAGATAGTCAACGTGCTTCAGGCCATGATCCTCACCAACGAGACGGATATGGTTCTTACTCCTACCTATCATGTGTTTGAGATGTACAACGTGCATCAGGACGCAGAGTATCTTGCCACCGAATGCGACACGCCGCTTGCAAAGGGATCTTTCAGGGGTGTCCCTGTGCCTGTGATAGATGCGACTGCTTCGCGTAAGGACGGAAAGATCCATTTCGACCTTGTCAATACGAATCTCAAGAGTGCCAAGACCGTTCTCGTCGAGTTCGATGACGCCAAGGCTGTCAGGAAGATTGATTCAGCGCGTATCCTTACCTCGAAGAAAGTTCAGGACTGCAATGATTTCGACAATAAGAACTTAGTTGCCCCGAAGGCGTTCTCCGATTACAAGCTCACCAAGAGGGGGGTGGAGGTCACCCTTCCTCCATGCTCTATCATAGCGTTCGAGGCGGAATAGATCAGTTTACGCTTATCTCTGGATTCTCAGGAAGTTCTGCGGATTTTTACGACTACTGCATCGAAGTGCATTCCATCCAAGCAGACGATGCCCCCTTTCGGGGAAATGCTTGTCCGGAATGCACTTCGCTTTGGTAGTTGCGTTTCTGTAACTTATTGATTGCTGGTATTTTACTGAAAATGATGCACCGAAATTGTGCATCGTTTTGGGTAAGGAACAGAGTTCCAGATACTTCTAAAAACGGCATGCAGGAAATCATCTCTTCCGATATTATGGCAGAGCCCTGTCTGGTGCAGATTCCGCTACTGTCTCATTTGTACAAACATACAGAAGATGATATCGGTATCCACAAAATGTCTGTCAAATTATGGGGTTTACATCATTTTTCACTATCCTCAAATTTACAAAATAATTGTTTCGTTATGAGCGTCCGACAAAAAAGTTACACCCCGGCAGGAGATGCAAGGGGGCAAGATATAACTCTATTTTTTCTATATTTGTAGTACACATATCTACAGATGAAAGGTCTACTGAACATCACCATCGCAGTCCTCCTGCTGCTCGCAGGTTCCACTGCTAATGCACAGCCCAAGACTGGATTCGTTGCAGGCGGGAAGGCGTCGCAGGAACGTATCCGCGTCGCATCGGAGGGCATCGCGAATCCTGAACGGGGGTTCCGTTTTGAAATATTGGTGGGCGTCGAGAATGCTCCCGAAACGGAGAGCAAGTGGCCTTTCCCCGATTACAAGGATGACGGCATCGTGATGACGCAGGCTTACTGCTACCTCAATGATTATTGGGACCGGGAGATTCCGCAGAGCAAGCTTGATGCTCTGCAGTCCAGTTTTGACCGCGCGAGGAAAGACGGGGTCAAGTTCGTGCTTCGTTTTGCGTACGAGGGCCTTGACGGCACGGACAACTGTCCGACACTCGACCGTATTCTTTCCCACATCGGTCAGCTTACTCCGATGGTGAGGAAGAATGCTGATGTGATTTATGTCCTGCAGACGGGATGGGTCGGACTCTGGGGAGAATTCCACAGCAATCCAAGGGGATTGGACAAAGACCCTCGGGCTGTGGCGGCCGTTCTCGGTGCGACGCTGGACATGCTTCCCGAAAACCGCAGTACGATGATGCGCTGCATGAGGTACCGCAGTACCGCCGAAAAGGCGGCGGGGGAGGGTGTCCTGGATATGAGCCGTGTCGGGTTCTTCAATGACGGGACCCTTGCCGGCACAAGTGACGGTGGCACTTTCCTGGATGGTTCGACGGAGGCTGACCCTGAATTCGCGCAGCTTGACGCAGAGAGCCATGACATGGCAATAGGTGGGGAACTCTTCTGGAACAGCGTCCCGAATACCATAAGCGCCAATGCAATCAACGCCATTCACCGTTTCATCCGTCATCACTACACGACCTTCAGCGTGGTGCATTCGAACAGCGAACTTGACTTCACCCCGATATACGGCACCATAGACGCATGGAAAGCCACTCCGTTCACTGCTGGCCTTCTCAAGGCCCAGGGCTTGCCCTGCGATGAGAACTATTTCAGGAAAAATCCTATTCCGAGTGCATATGAGTATTTCCGGGACCATTTCGGGTATCGTCTTGAGCTTGTCGCTTCCGAAGGAATCTTTGAGAATGGGGCATACTGCGGATCCGCGACAATCAAGAATGTTGGCTTTGCCCGTCCTGTCAATCCCCGCGAAGTCTATCTTGTTCTGTTTGACAGGAAAGGGAATGCGTATGAGTACCCTTTGGATGTTGACGCACGTTCCTTTATGCCATGGGAGGAAGTCACAGTCCATTTCTCAGCTTCTCTGCCTTCCGGCATACGTAAGTCCGGCCTGCATGCCGCGCTCTGGCTTCCCGATGAGGCAGGGACCATCAAGTACCGCCCTGAATACGCTGTTACCATTGCGGAAGGGGTGACCCATGTTATCATCGGCGGTCGTCTTCTCAATGTCCTGTAGCCTTCCATATATTTTTTGATAAGCAAAGAAATCAGCATTAATGAAAAAAATGACCTTGTTCCGTCGATTCTTCCTGAACGACACAATAATCCTGCTCCTTGTCATACTGAACACCTTGTCGGTGTTCATAGGGGGCTGGTATCCACAGAACTATGCGTTCACTGTTGCGGACAGCATCTTCACTGTCCTGTTCCTGATAGAGGCGCTCGTGAAGATCGGACATTTTGGCTGGAAGGAGTATTGGGAGAGCAACTGGAACAGGTTTGATTTCATTATAACAATACTTGCAGTCCCGTCCCTGCTCAATATTTTCATACCTGGTGCCATACCGACGAATGTGCTTCTGGCGTTCCGCGTGCTCCGTGTATTCAAGGTATTCCGCCTGTTCCGTTTCATCCCGAACATTTCAGCGATCCTTAAGGGGATAAGGCTTGCGATGAAGGCGTCCTTTGTCGTCGCCGTGGGATTTGTTGTGCTGCTTCTGGTCCTTTCCATACTTACCAGTGCCATATTCGGCAATTTCGCGCCGGAATATTTCGAGAACCCGGGGCTTGCCCTTTACAGCACGTTCAGGATGTTTACGATTGAGGGCTGGTACGAAATCCCGGACCTTATCTCGACGCGGGCATCGGAAGGTATGGCCGTATTCTCCAGGATTTATTTCGCCCTGGAGCTGTTTATCGGCGGGATATTGGGTATGTCCCTTATCAACTCCATCTTTGTTGACGCTGCAGTTTCCGACAATAATGACGAAGTGATGAAGAAACTTGACAGGATTGAAAAGCTGTTGGAAACGGAACGTGATGATAGTGGAAAGTAACAAAGAAATAATTCGAAGAATGATGAAAAGATATGCCTTTGCTGCTGCCGTGCTGCTTGCAGTCTCCGCTTGCGCAGAGCGTTCGGCTGTCAGGGATTATGATTCCGTGTTCGATCAGGACCATTTGGACTACATCGCCTTCCCTATTGGTGGTATGGGTGCCGGAATGTTCTGTCTGGAAGGGAACGGCGCCATCTCGCATATGTCTGTCAGGAACAGTCCGGATCTGTTCAACGAGCCGACTATTTTTGCCACCGTCCATGTGAAGGGACTTGAGAATGGTACGAAGGTCATCGAAGGACCGGTCCCTGACAGGAAGAAGTTCGGTAATCCCGGAAACGGGACAGGATCATGGGGGAAGACCTACGGACTGCCTAGATTTGCCGAGGCGGAATCATTCGAGGCCCGTTTCCCGTTTGCAAGCATACGCCTGAAGGATGAGACTATGCCCGTGTCGGCTGAAATTACCGGCTGGAGCCCGTTTATCCCGGGGGATGAAGATAATTCCGGTCTGCCTGCCGGTGCCCTTGAGTACAGTTTTACCAATACCTCGTCATCGGAGGTCGAGGCCGTATTCTCTTTCAATTCCCGGAATTTCCTGGGCTGGAACGATGCTTCCAGGAGCGAGACCGTCAAACTGGATAAGGGTTTCTCGCTGAATTGCAGGAATGAGGAGCGTTACCCTTGGGATCAGGGTGCGTTCGCGGTCACGGCCCCTTTCGAAGAAGATGCGATTACCGATTGCGGATGGTTCCGGGGTGGATGGTTCGATCCTATGACGATGGCATGGAACAAGGCTGTATCGGGTGAACTGATTCCGGTCGAGCCTTCCGAGGGGACGACGGGAGGTTCGCTATATGTTCCGTTCAAGCTTGCCCCGGGCGAGAGCCGGACCATAAGGCTTCTTGTAAACTGGTATGCGCCGGTGACGAATATGCGTTTCGGCAATGATGCTTCTGACGTTTCCGATTTCGGGAACCGTTATGACAAATCACTGTACGAAGATTATCCTGAATTCTATAAGCCGTGGTATGCTGCGAGATTCGGCTCGATCGATGAGGTTGTCCGCTATTGGACTGACAATTATGATTCCCTCCGCGCCAGGACCGCTGTGTTCACGGATGCCTTCTATGATTCCACGCTGCCGGTGGAGCTTGTACGTGCCGTAGCTGACAATCTGACCATATTGAAATCCACTACAGTCCTGCGCCAGCATGACGGCCGTTTCTGGGGCTTCGAGGGCAGTGGTGACAATGGCGGGTCCTGCTCCGGCTCGTGTACGCATGTCTGGAATTATGCCCAAGCCCTGCCGCACCTGTTCCCACGCATGGAGCGGACTCTCCGGGAGACGGAGTTCAATGTAAGCCAGGATGTCTACGGCCATCAGATGTACCGCAGCGCCCTTCCTATCAGGCCTTTGCACCATGATCATATCGCAGCCACCGACGGGCAGCTCGGAGGTGTCATCAAGGCATACCGGGACTGGAGAATCAGCGGTGACACTGATTGGATACGTGACCTGTATCCTCAGATCAAGGCCAGTCTCGAATATTGTATCAGGACATGGGATCCGAGGGAGGTCGGAGCGATGGAAGAGCCCCATATCACCACATATGAAAGTGAATTCTGGGGCGCTGACGGCATGTGCACCAGTTTCTATGCGGCGGCGCTCGAAGCGTTCATAGAGATAAGCAAAGGCCTTGGGGAGGACGCTTCCAGGTATGAGGAATTGTACGGGAAGTGCCGCGCTTATATGGAGAACGAACTTTGGAACGGTGAGTATTTCTTCCAGAAGGTCAGGTGGACAGGGCTTGATGCCAAGGATCCTACCCGCCTTACCGGTATCAATGACCAGGCATATTCACCTGAAGCCCTCGCCCTGCTCAAGGAGGATGGGCCCAAATACCAGTATGGGACTGGATGCCTCTCGGACGGCATCATCGGCAGCTGGATGGCATTGTGTGCCGGTCTTGGTGACCCTGTGGACAGCGACAAGGTCGCAGGGCATCTCCGCTCCGTTTATGAATACAATCTGAAGAAGGACCTTTACACCCATTCGAACCCGCAGAGGCCGGGCTATGCTTTCGGTCATGAAGGCGGCCTGCTTCTCTGCTCGTGGCCGCATGGTGGGAAGCAGAACCTGCCATTCGTCTATTCTGACGAAGTGTGGACGGGAATAGAGTATCAGGTGGCGGCCCATCTGATATTTGAGGGTGAAGTCGAAAAGGGACTCGACATTGTAAGGACATGCCTCGACAGATATGACGGCCGTGTCAGGAATCCGTTCAATGAATACGAATGCGGTAACTGGTATTCCAGGGCGATGTCAAGTTATTCATTGCTTCAGGCCATGACCGGAGCAAGGTATGATGCCGTCACATCGACCCTTTATCTCGATCCCCGCATTGATGGCGATTTCCGCTCGTTCCTATCCACTGAAAACGGATTCGGAACAGTGGGGATGAAACACGGGAAGCCGTTCCTTGAGGTCCGTGAGGGGTGTATCCCTGTCGGGAGAGTGATAGTGTCCGGTGAAGAGATGCGGTTGTGATTTCCTGTCCGCATTTGAAAAGCCGCTTGATTTTTTTATTTTTGTAAAAGAACCCGTTATTAATTTCATCAGTTTAATATGACAAAAAGAGTTATCCCAGCCATCATGGCCACATTGGTAGCCGTGTGTGTGGTCTGCCCGTCCGCAGATGCCCAGAAATCAAAGAAAAAGACTTCGGAGCCGGCTGCTCCGGTTGCTGAATTCCAACTCCCGTCAACAGAGACGAGGGAGCAGAAAATGGAACGTATGAAATGGTGGACTGACGCCCGTTTCGGAATGTTCATACATTGGGGTCTCTATTCGATGCCGGCACGCCACGAGTGGGTGAAGAGCATGGAGCGTATTACCAACGAGGATTATCAGAAGTATTTCGATCATTTCGATCCGGATCTTTATAATCCGAAGGAATGGGCCCGTATGGCGAAAGAAGCAGGTATGAAATATGTCGTGCTCACATCCAAGCATCATGAAGGATTCTGTATGTGGGATACGCAATATACGGATTACAAATGTACCAACACGCCTGCCGGTCGTGACCTGATCAGGGAATTTGTCGATGCATTCAGGGCCGAGGGCATCAGGATAGGTTTTTATTATTCCCTCCTTGACTGGCATCATCCGGATTATACACTTGACAGAAACCATCCTCAGCGTGTGGATGACGGAGACCAGGCAAAGATCGACAAGTTCAATGAAGGACGTGACATGGACAGATACCGCCAGTATATGAAAGACCAGGTCACTGAGCTTCTGACCAATTACGGACAGATCGACATCATATGGTTCGACTTTTCTATGCCTGGCCAGAAAGGGCACAAAGAGTGGGATTCCGAAGGTCTTCTCAAACTCGCGAAATCCCTGCAGCCGAATATAATCGTGGATGACAGGCTTGATCTCAAAGATACGTGGGGAGGATGGGATATATTCACTCCGGAGCAGGTGAAAGTCGATGCTTGCCCGACATGGAATGGAGAGAAAGTCACATGGGAGACATGCCAGACCTTCTCCGGATCCTGGGGATACCACAGGGATGAAAGTACCTGGAAGAGCGTACCTCAGCTGCTGGAGCTTCTTATTGAGACTGTCAGCAAAGAAGGAAACCTCCTTCTCAACGTGGGCCCTACTTCACGCGGAACATTCGATCAGAGGGCACAGGACCGTCTGGACGGTATGGGAAAATGGATGCATTACAACAGCCGTTCAATATATGGTTGTACCGCCGCTCCGGAAGAGTTCAAGGTCCCTCAGAGGACATTGCTTACTTACAACCCGGAAAAGAAGCGTCTGTATGTACATCTCATCGATTACCCTCTCGGAAAGCTCGGTATCGAGTTTGCGGACAAGATCGAATATGCCCAGTTCCTGCATGACGGATCTGAAATCAAGTTTGACAAGAACTTCCTGTACACCCCGGTCCTGAAACCGGATACGGAAGTTCCTGTGATCGAGATATTCCTCAAAGACTAAGGAATAGCGCACGAAAAATCACCTCCTGCTCCGCAAGGCTGTCATCAGCACCACGGGCGGGAGGTGTTTTTTTATTGCAGCATATTGTCAACGATTCGTGCGGCAAGGCGTGATTTGGTCTTGGGATGGACGCTGTCGCTTTCACATACGTCCGCGCACGGCACAACCTTCACTCCATCGACAAGGGCAGGAATTGTCATCTGCGCTTTCTGCAGATTCTTCCATGCGTCATCAGTGCGATGGTCATAGTCGGCTATCTGTACCATTATGAACGGCAGTCCGGGATCCTTGAATGCGCTGCGCCATGAGTTGACCAGCTCTGCAGCAAGGGCTGGGTAAATGGTGTGCTCTCCGGCTCCGCTGTTAGATTCTCCCTGATACCATACGACATGGCTGAGGGAATAAGGGAATATGCGGCTAAGCGCAAAATCATAAAGCGTGCCCGGGGAGTTCCAAAAATACACATGATTACGGTGGTCGCCATGGGTCAGTTCATCCGGGAGGATGTATTCGTCTCTCTTGGCTATTTCTTCCGGTATCCAGGTTTCGATGGTCGAAGCACCCTGATAACAGTTGATGATTGCAGTGGCTTCCCCGGTTCTTTCGCGCAAAAGCATTCCAATATGGTATCCAATGGCCGACCAGTCTCCGGCGTTATCTTTCGTGCAGGCAATCCAGCCGTCTTCCGGTGAGAACGGTTCTCCCTCTTCCAACCGTGGAAGTGAATATGACCGGAGCAGAGGGTCAGAGGACCATTCTCCTTCAGGGGTCGAGGACTCTTTGAGTTTGAACTGCATATTGGACTGTCCCGAAACCATGATGACATTGCCGATATATATGTCGTTGAGGACGACCTTGTACTTCCCGGACCGTATGGTCATGGAGTATGGGCCGCCTGCCTTCATTGCAGGGAGCGTCACGTCCCATCTGCCATCGACACATCCGGCAGATGCCTTTTCTCCAGCTATTTTCACGCTGATACGTCCGTTACCTTCGCCGAATACATGGATGGGTTTGTCCTTGGCAAGTATCATCCCGTCAGAGAAAGGTTGTGCGGGGACAAGATTCCCGCCTTCTCCGGAAGTACATGAGATAATGGATAAAAATGCAATCGATAATGCGATGGCAAAATGCATGGATGTCTTGAATGCTTTCATATAGAGAGAGAATTATTGTCTGGATCTATGGTTGCGGCATGAAGGACCTTCGCTTGACGCAGCCCTGCTCCTGTTGACGGTGACGACTCCTGTGATGACGAGGACGGCCGCAACGGCTTTCTGCCATGTGAAAGAATCCATCCCGATAGCGACAGATACCACTGCGGCGATGACAGGCTGCAGGTACGAGTACATGCTCACTATCGTAGGCCTGACATTCTTCTGTCCGACAGGGATGAGGAAATAGGCCACGAAAGTTGCAAAGAATATCAGGAATCCTATTTCCCTCAGTACCTTTCCGGAAATAGCGGCGAAATCGGTGCTTGCCAGCCCTTTTGCCGAAAATGGAAGGGCGAAGATGAATGAGAACAGGAACATCCATTTCATGAACGCCACCACGCTGTATTTCGAAATCAGCGGCCTGAAGACACCCAGATATGTTGCGAAGCTCAACGCATTCAGCAGAAGGAGGGCAATTCCTCCGGGGCTTGTCCTGGCGACACCGTTCGAGGCCAAGGCCGAGTTGAAGATCAGCAGCAGTACTCCGGAAAGACTGATGAGCACTCCCGCGGCTTTTTTGAAGGTTATCGGCTCCTTCAGCACAAGGGCTGCTATGAGCATGGTGAAAATAGGGGCCAGCGTGCTCAGGATCGACGTGTCGATGGTGGTGGCCATCGTTATCGCCGAAAGGAATGTGACCTGGGGTATGAAAAGTCCGACTATGGAAGCTATGGCGATTTTGGGAAGGTCGGATGTCTCTACCTTCTCCTCCGGTCTCAGGGCTGCAAGAAGCCAGAAAAGCACAGCCGCTCCTATAGCCCTTAAAGTGAACAGAGGCAGTGGAGCTATGACCGACGAATTGGCAATATCCTTACAGAATACGATGTTCAGGCCGAAGATGGTGTATGCACCTCCGGCAGCAAGATTACCGATAAGCTGTTTTTTCTGCATGTCATTCATATTGCTCTGCAAATATACTCATTTGACGGCTATGACGATCAATTTCCCTTATTCCGATTTGATAAAGTCAGTGCGTGCTCCTGTTGTATTTGAATTGTTTTCAATGAAATTGCGTATATTTATGAACTGATACAGATAACTGACCAAATATGAAGAAGTTGATTTTGACGGTCGCTTCAATGATTCTCGGATTTGCGGCAATGGCTGCGGGTCCGGTGTTCATCGAGACGGAGAGTTTTACTGACAAGGGCGGCTGGTCCGTGGACCAGCAGTTCATGGACCAGATGGGATCCCCTTACCTTATCGCTCACGGTATGGGCAGGCCGGTTGCCGATGCTTCCACAACTTTCAATGTGGACGGGACAGGTATATACCATATCTATGTGCGTACATTCAACTGGGTTTCTCCGTGGACCGATGCCGAAGGTCCCGGGGCTTTTCAAGTCAAGATCAACGGCAAGGCTGTCAAGACTGTTCTTGGTACCGAAGGAGACTGCTGGACATGGCAGTATGCCGGTAGTACCGGGCTGAAGGCAGGACAGAATACTCTTGCACTGAGTGACCTCAAGGGCTTTGACGGTCGCTGTGATGCCGTCTGGATCACACCGGACAGTGCGCTTGTGCCTCCTTCAGAGGTTAAGGAACTGGAAGGATTCCGCCGCAGGTATGGAGCCCTGCCGGAGAAACCGTCCTGCGGAGGAGAGTATGACCTGGTGGTTGTAGGAGGCGGTATCGGTGGGATGTGCGCTGCCGTATCGGCGGCCCGTCTCGGGATGAAGGTGGCCCTTGTCAATGACCGCCCGAAACTTGGCGGTAACAACAGTTCCGAAATCCGTGTGCATCTTGGAGGGAAGATAGAGATAGGGAAGTATCCGGCGCTTGGCCGCATGCTGCGTGAATTCGGCCACAGCCATTTAGGCAATGCACAGCCGGCTTCCAATTATGAGGACGAAAAGAAGGATGCTTTCATTGCAGGAGAGCCGAATGTGAAACTTTTTGCGCCGTACCGCATGGTCTCGGTCAATATGGCGTCGGAGGGAATCATAGGCTCCGTTGTCATCAGACATATAGAGACGGGGGAGGAACTTGTCATAAGCGCGCCTCTTTTCAGC
>JAZRXV010000082.1:0-7760 GCA_045600405.1 Candidatus Cryptobacteroides sp. | reverse complement strand
CTTTTCGCCCTCGCGCTGGCTAACACCGGAGAGCGTTTCGGCTACTACACCATGCTGGCCATCTTCGCACTTTTCATGCAGGCAAAGTTCGGCTGGGATGAAGCTGCAGCAGGAAATGTTTATGCCATTTTCCTTGCAGGAGTCTATTTCATGCCTCTCATAGGCGGTATCATCGCCGACAAGATAGGATACGGCAGATGCGTCACAATCGGTATTGCAGTCATGTTTCTGGGGTATCTTGCCCTGGCAATGCCGACTCAGGCCGATCTTGCAGGCAAACTCATCATGTTCGGAGGACTTGCCATGGTAGCCACCGGTACAGGTCTTTTCAAAGGCAATCTCCAGGTCCTCGTAGGCAATCTCTATGACGACCCGAAATATGCCGCAAAGCGTGACTCAGCCTTCAGCCTTTTCTATATGGCCATCAACATCGGCGCAATGTTCGCCCCTGCTATGGCGAAAGCAATCACCAATGCACATCTCGCAAAATCCGGATTCGTATATGACGCCGCCAACATGAGTCCTGAATACCTTCAGGCCCTGTCAGGAGGTTACGGTCTCTGTTTCGGCGTGGCCTGCGTTTCACTGATAATCTCCGTGATAATTTACTACGCATGCCGCTCATGGTTCAAGCACGCCGATGTCAATGTCAAGCAGGCAAAAGCGGCTTCCGAGCCTGTAGTGGAGCTCTCACCAAAGCAGACAAAGGACCGCATCATAGCCCTTATCCTCGTATTTGCAGTGGTTATCTTCTTCTGGATGGCATTCCATCAGAATGGCTCCGCACTTACGTTCTTCGCTAAGAAATACACAAACCTCAATGTCAGCGGCGGTATGAGACTCGGCTTCAACATCGGAAGCCTCGCTCTCATCGCAGTGTCAATATACACCTTATTCTCGACCTTCCAAAGCGAGACATCCAAGGGCAAGACCATATCCGGCATAGTAACAATCCTTCTCTGGATCGGAGCATACGCCTTCTACGCAACTATGAAAAACCCGACACTTGCCCAGCCATCTGACTTCCAGCAGTTCAACCCGTTCTTCGTGGTTGCCCTCACCCCTGTCAGCATAGCTATCTTCGGAGCCCTCGCAAAGAAGGGCAAGGAGCCTTCCGCACCTAAGAAAATCGCACTCGGAATGCTCGTAGCCGCAATTGGATTTGTAATCATCACTCTTGCTTCATTCGGTCTCACCTCCCCTAAGGACCTTGGTGACAGCACCCAGTCCATCCTCAGCCCAGGCTGGCTCATCTCCACATATTTCACCCTCACTTTCGCGGAACTGCTTCTCAGCCCTATGGGAATCTCTTTTGTCAGCAAGGTGGCCCCTCCGAAATACAAAGGAATGATGATGGGTTGCTGGTTTGCAGCAACAGCCATAGGAAACTACCTCAGCAGCATCCCGTCAAAGCTCTGGAACAAGATTCCTCTCATGGCCAACTGGGCCATCCTCATCGGTCTCTGCCTCATTGCATCCATCATAATGTTCGCTCTTCTCAAGAAAATCGAGGCTGCCACGGCGGAATAATGAAAGAATCAACCAGACAGCAGCTCATCGAGTGGGCCGGGAAATACAACGACCCGGTCTATTTCGAGGAGGACCCGATAGCCTTTCCGCGCGAATTCGTGCGGAGAGGCGCATCCTTGCAGGATATCGAGATAGCGGCAGTATTCTCCTCCCATCTTGCATGGGGGCGCCGCGCCATGATAGTGCGCGACTGCGAAAGGCTGTTCGATGAGATGGAATGGAAGCCTATGGAGTATGTGATGTGCGGTGAATGGAGGAATGATGATTCTTCCATTCACCGCACCATCAAATGGTCCGAAATCGCCGGCATCTGCCATCGCCTGAAGGAGTGGTACAGCTGGCACCGCAGTCTGGAAGGCTTGTCACAGGATGACATGCGCACCACAATATTCAGATGCAAGGAGGATCCCAAGGCCCCGAACAAGAAAATCAATATGATGCGCCGCTGGATGGTTCGCAATGACGGCATTGTGGATCTCGGCCTATGGAAAAAGACAAAACCGACGGAGCTCATAGTCCCGCTTGACGTGCATGTTTATACCCAGGCCACAGCTCTTGGTCTTACCAAAAGGCGCCAGAAGGACCTGGCCACAGCTGTGCAGATTACGGATGCCTTCCGTGAAATATGGCCTGACGACCCTCTGTTGGGAGATTTCGCCCTGTTCGGATACGGCGTAGACAATGCCTAGGATGTACATCATATCGGGCTGCAACGGATCAGGGAAAACCACAGCATCCTATTCCCTGCTGCCGGAGATGCTCAACTGCCGCGAATTCGTCAACTCGGACGAGTTCGCAAAAAGTCTCTCCCCTTCAGATCCCTCGGAAGCATCCATATCCGCCAGCCGCTACATGGTCATGAAGATCAACTACATGCTGGAAAGGAGCGAGGACTTCTGCGTGGAGACCACCCTTGCCACAAGGTCGCTCTTAGGAATAATCAAGGAAGCCCAGGGCAAAGGATACGAAGTCATGCTCATCTATTTCTGGCTGAGTTCGCCGCAGATAGCCATCGAGCGCGTACGCGCAAGGGTGGCCGCAGGAGGGCACAACATCCCGGACGACGTAGTCAGGAGACGCTACCTGATGGGACTCCATTATTTTTTTGACACTTATTCTCCCATATGTGACCACTGGGTCCTTGCCGACAACACCAACCCGCCTTTCGTTGTCGTGGCGGAAGGCACAAAGAAGATGACAAGGATCAAGGACAACGCCAAATATACTCTCATATGGAACTCAATACACCCAAATGGCTGATACAGAAAGATTCGGACTGAGCGAAGACCAACTCAGGGCAATAGTTGCCGAAGGGCTCGGATGCGGAGGGGACTGGTGCGACCTCTACTTCGAAGACACATCATACAGCGACCTGCTGCTCCGCGACGGAGAAGTCGGGTCCGGAGGTTTCCATGTAGATTACGGATGCGGAGTACGTGTCCTGTCCGGAGAGAAGACCGGATACGCCTACAGCGAATCCACCGATTTCAAGGCCCTGCTGGATGCGGCAAGGGCAGCCGGAAGCATCGCCGCCGGCTCCGGACGCAGGGAACGCGTACAGATTGCCGGACCGGCACGTGGAGGGACAGACGTTTACCCCATGGCGCAGGACTGGAGGGATGTATCCGCAGGCAGGTTCGCGCCATATCTTGAGAAGATTGACAAGGGCATACGGGACAGGGACAGCCGAGCCGTCAAGGTAGTGGCCATGCTTTCCTATTCCGTCAGCAGGATCATGATGTACAACTCGCTTGGAGAACTGACAGAAGACTGCCGTCCTCTCGGCAGCCTTTCCGTCACGGCAGTCTTCCAGCAGAACGGCATGACTGAGACGAAATCAGTCTCCAGAAGCCTCAGGATGGGAGTTGAGATGCTGACGGACGAAGTTGCGCAGGACCTCATTGACAGGGCTGTCGCCCACATCGATGAACGCTTTGCGGCGAAGCGCCCGAAAGGCGGGAAGATGAATGTGGTGATGGGAGCCGGGGCATCCGGAATACTCCTTCACGAGGCGATGGGACACGCATTCGAGGCCGACTTCAACCGCAAGGGACAGTCCATATTCGCCGACCGCATGGGCAAACGCATCTGCATGAAGGGGATAAACATATTGGACGATGCCACGATCCCGGGCAACCGGGGCTCCCTCAATTACGATGACGAGGGTGTAGCAGGCCAGAAGACCTACATGGTGACGGACGGAGTGCTCACTTCATATCTCCATGACAGGATCAGCGCCGGATGGTACGGCGTCGCCCCTACCGGGAACGGCAGACGCGAATCATTCAGGTACAACCCTATTCCCAGGATGAGGGCAACATACATGGAAAGTGGCGGCGACGGCACGGTTGACGACCTCATTGCATCCGTAAAGAAAGGCATATACGTCAACGAATTCGCCAACGGACAGGTCAAGATAGGCGAAGGTGATTTCACCTTCTATGTCAAAAGCGGTCATCTCATCGAGAACGGACGGCTCACCATGCCTGTCAAGGATATCAACATCATAGGCAACGGGCCCCAGGCCCTCGCGGACATCACCGCAGTGGCTTCTGACCTCAAGATAGACGAGGGCACATGGACCTGCGGAAAAGAGCAGAGCGTCGCTGTATCCTGCGGCATCCCAAGCGTACTTATCAAGAATCTGACAGTAGGAGGAGAATGATCACCAAGGAAGAAATACTGCTGACCCGCGATGCGATACGCATTGCAGAGTCCTATGGCGCAAATCAGGTGCGCGTCACTCTGGCAAAGAGCCAGGAAGACCTCATTGCCACACTTAACGGAGAGATAGACCGCGTCACCCGCTGCCTTGACCGTTCACTAAGCATATCCCTGTTCGCGGATGGCCGTTTCGGCAGTTTCTCCACCAACAAACTGGAAACCGAAGCTCTCGACGGCTTCATTTCAAAGGCTGTCGATACTGTCAGGATGCTTGCTCCCGACCAATACCGGGCGCTGCCCGACCCGTCCCGCTGCTGCAAGTCGGCGGTAAGCGGCAACGAACTGGGCCTGACCGATCCGGAATATGGGAATATCAGCCCTGCAAGACGGAGGGAAATCGCCCTGGAAGCTGCTGTATTCTCAAAGATGAACACCACCGGACGCGGCTTCACCATCATTTCGGAAGAAGGTGAATACAGCGATTCCATATACGATACCATCCTCATAGACAGCAACGGGACAGAATGCCGCCACACCGAGACATCATTCGACTATGGAGTGGAAGTCACCATCGAAGCCGGGGGCGAGAAATACAGCGGCTACTGGTGGAATTCTTCATCATTCCTCAATGGTCTTGACTATGCCTCCTGCGGACACACGGCCGTGGAACATGCCGCAGAGCAGATCGGCAGCGCTCCGGTTAAAAGCGGCAGGTACAACATGGTGATCGACAGCGACGTGGCATCAAAGGTAGTCTCCCCTATCCTGCGGGCCCTCAATGCATACTCCATCCAGCAGAACAACTCCTTCCTCATGGACAGTGTCGGAAAGAGAATCTTCCCTGACGGGATGACCATAACGGACTGCCCTCACATCCAAGGCCAGACCTGCTCGAAACTGTTCGATTCGGAAGGTGTCGCCACGGAAGAAGGTCCCATTATCGAGAACGGGGTGGTCAAGCGATACTTCATCAACACCTATATGTCCGGCAAGCTGGGCATGGTCCCAACCATAGAAGATGCCACGCGTCCCAAGGTGGCCCCCTGGCCGGAAGCCGGACTTGACAGGGATGGAGTACTGAAAATGTGCGGCAACGGCATATTGGTTACGGGATTCAACGGCGGCAACTGCAATTCCGCCACGGGGGACTTCTCATATGGTGTGGAAGGCCTGTATTTCGAAAACGGGAAGATTGTGGAGCCTGTCAGCGAGATGCTCGTGACCGGCAATCTCATAAGGCTCTGGTCCGGTCTTATTGCCGCCGGAGACGATGCCAGGCCGTGTATGTCGAAACTTATTCCTACCTTAGCGTTCGCGGACGTGGATTTCAGCGGATAGCGCGGGACAGTTTCCGTTCATTTTGTGCTGTGGGCACCTGCTCCCCGGGGAACATAAAAACTGGGGGAAAGTTCCCCGGAGGGCAGGTGCCCACAGCAGAGAAAATAAATAAGAAAAATCATTGTCCACAGACAGGAAACAAATCAGATAAAGATATGAAAGCAGAAAAGAACAAAGTGGTAGCGGTAAGCTACGAATTGGAAGTTGAAGGACAGATTGCAGACAAGGCTGGCGCAGAGAAGCCCCTCGAATACATACAGGGCACCGGAATGCTTCTGCCGAAATTCGAGGCTGCAGTGGAAGGCAAGGAGCCGGGAGAGTCATTTGATTTCGTCCTTTCCCCTGATGAAGGCTACGGAGAATACAACCCTGATTACTCATTCGACATCCCGAAAGCATCATTCGAGGTTGACGGCAAACTGCGCGAAGACCTTCTTGTCGTCGGAATGCTCATCCCTATGCTGAACTCAGCAGGTCAGGTAGTTCAGGGCACTATCAAAGAGATCAAGGCCGAGACAGTCACCATGGACTTCAACCACCCGATGGCCGGCAAGACCCTCCATTTCACCGGCAAGGTCGAGACAGTAAGGGACGCCACTGAAAAGGAACTTACCGAAGGCCTCCACGGCGAATTCCTTCCTCCGGAGGAAGGATGCGGGCATAAATGCCACCACGGTGACGGAGAAGGCTGCTGCCACGGCGAAGGTGGCTGTCAGCACGGAGACAGCGAAGGCTGCTGCGGAGAGGGCGATTGCAACTGCGGGAAAAATTAACCCTACTTGAAGAAACGGTCGATTTCCCGTATCGTTTCAGGCATAGCGAATATGGCGACGCGATCATAGGCTTCTATCTTCGTGTCGCCTACTGCTATATATGCCTCCGTACCGCGGATAACGCCTCCGATGATGGCATTGCGGGGGAAATCGAGGTCTTTGATCGCAGCCTTGGTGACGGCGGATCCCGGCGCCACGGTATATTCCATGACCTCGGCATTGGTGCCTGTCATATAGCGGACGAACCTGGCCTTGCCGGAAAGCGTGAACTTGAAAATCCTGCTGGCGGTGATGAGCTTCTTGTTGATGACGTTGTCCACGCCCATCTCCTCTGCCAGACGGATATACTCGATGTTCTCCACCTCGGCCACGGTACGCTCGACCCCGAATTTCTTAGCCACCACGCAAGCAAGCACATTGGTCTCGTCGTTACCGGTAAGTGCCACGAAGGCATCATAGTCCCGTATTCCCTCTTCAAACAGGAAATCCGAATTGCGTCCGTCTCCATTGACGATGAGCACGCTGTCCGGCAGATGCTCCGCAAGTTTGACACACATGTCCTTGTCCTTCTCGATAATCTTCACGCCCACACCCTGACGGTCCAATGAGCGCGCCAGCATGGAAGCTATCGACCCGCCGCCAAGTATCATGGTGCGTCTCACGGTTATCTTGGACTTGCCGAAATAGTTGTACAGCGCTTCCACGCCCTCCTTTTTGGATATGGTGAAAACCAGGTCGCCGAACAGGAATTTCGTATCGAGTGACGGGATGATGGTCTTCTCCTCCCTTGAAATGGCAATGACCCTGAACTGCTCCAGCTGCTGCGGTGTAAGGAGTTTTATGAATTCAAGGAGTTTAAGGTCAAGCACAGGAGAGTCCTCATTCAGCTTGAACACGGCAATCTGGAGCTTGCCCCTGGCGAAATCCATCACCTCGGCAGTGGAACTATGCTTCAGGTAATCCACGATTTCATCAGCGGCGGACTTTTCCGGATAGAACATAAGTTCGATGCCCAATTCCTTGAACATCAACTTGTTCTCAGCGGAGAGATAATCCTCGTCATTGACCCTGGCCACAACCTTTGCCGCACCGGCCTGCTTCGCCAGCAGAGCCCCTACGATGTTCACCTCCTGCGACACGAACGGGAATACCGCTATGAACAGGTCGGCCTTTGCCACGCCTGCATCCTTCAATACCGATATTGACGTAGGGTTGCCGCAGACCGTTTCCACGTCGGCATATGATGTGAGGTCGGCGAGCCTCTGGGCATCGCTGTCAATCACCGTGACATCATTCGCTTCGGCGCGAAGCATCTTGGCAAGATGGGAACCCACCTCACCGGCACCTTCAATGACTATTTTCATATCTTCTCAAATAACTGAATATTCTTTTTCCACGCAGCAGTGACTGCAGCACAATCCGTACCGGAATCAGTCCGGACACTTCCGCAACCGC
>JAZRXV010000081.1:0-4010 GCA_045600405.1 Candidatus Cryptobacteroides sp. | reverse complement strand
TTCGGAGGCAGGAAGGTGAAATATCATAAGACATTGTAAAAGCCATTGTGCCAATGTTTTTTTTGTATATATTTGAGAAGCTGTTTTGAAATGTTCCAATTTTACTTTTACGCATCTGTTTTGCGCTTTTTCCCGTCTTCTTCAGTCACAATGGACCTCCATTGTTCCTTCAGAATCCAGAACAAATCATCAAAATATCTGCTATATAATTTAAAACCAAACATTTCAAAACAGCTTCTAAAAAAACGTAACCAATTATGGAAAGAAGAGATTTTATCCTTAAAGTAGGGGCTATCGCCGGCGCTGCTGTTATGGCACCTGTCCCTTTTGCCATTGCAGGCAATCTTGATCCTGAAACCTTAGGCACTGCAGGAAAAAAGGCAGCTGTCAAAGTCAAGGTTTATTTCCTGTCCCATCTCGCTGATGTCCAGGACAGACCCGACTGGCCCAATATAGGATATGATTTCCGTCCCGATATGATTGAAATGGTACGCAAGCTCAATGCAGGCGTACCTGACGTGGAGTTCATCCCTGTAAAGGCCAATGGTGGGGACAATGTCCGAGAGTTGTTGAAAACCGATGCCAGAGAAGGCATAGCCGGGTATGTCTGTGTACAGATGAATTGCTGGAATGAGGGTATTGCGGCTTTGACTGCAACCAAAAAGCCCGTTCTATACACTGCGCTTCCTTATGGAGGTGATGGAGGCTGGCTTACGCAGAACAGATACTTATGCGACGAGCCCAATTATGCATCCATCGCGACGCTTGATTTCGACGATGTCGTTCGCGTGGCCGCAGCTTTCGCGTTTGTGAAGAAAGGCGGTGTCAAAGCTTATAAGGAAGAGGCACTGCGCATTATCGATGAAATCGTCCCGAAGACGAATAAATTCCCGGTCAGGGAAGATAAGCCTGCATGTCTCACCCCGGATGAGACTCTTGCAAAGCTGTCCGGGATGAAGATGCTGTCCGTCTCTGATTACAACAAAACTGCCGAGGCGAAGTTGGTGAAAGAACATTTCGGCATAGAGACCATATTTGTCTCCTATGATGAAATCAACGCTGCTACAAGAAATGCGGACGTCCGGAAAGCTGCTGTTGTAGCTGCTAAATGGAAGAACGGGTCCGTTGGTATCTACGATGTCTCCGATGAGGAAATCGAAGGAAGCGCACGCGTATATGTGGGCATGAAGGACCTGCTTTTGAAATACGATGCTGACGCAATCACTGTCAACTGCCTCGGCGCATGCTACGGCGGTCACATCCCTCACTATCCATGTCTCGGATTCATGGAACTGCAGAACGAGGGCTTGATGGGCGTATGCGAGAATGAATTCAACGGTACACCTACGATGCTGATTGCCAGAACCCTCACCAAGGGCGCCAGAATAGGCTATATGTCCGATCCTGTGCTCGACTACTCCTCACGTTCCATCATCTATGCCCACTGTGTCTGCACCACCAGGTTCTTCGGTCCCGACGGTCCTGACTCCAGCTATGAAATACTCACTCATTCCGAGGACCGTAACGGTGCTTCCGTAAGGACTATTGCACCTGTGGGGTATCCTGAGACTTCCTTCATATTCCTGCCCGGGAGCAAGAAACTCCTTATCCATACCGGCATAATTGCCGGCAATTCAAAGGATGATCGTGCATGCCGCACCAAGATCATCTCGGAAGTCACGGGAGATTACGGGCTGATGTCAAGGAACTGGTACAACTGGCATCATGTCACAGTCATAGGCGACATCAAGGATGCCGTCATCGAATTCGCCAGAAAAGTCGGTTATGAAGTGGTGCTGCAGTCATAACTTCCAGCCTTTTAAAACATAATTGCCCATGAGACGATTTTCCTTTATCCCGCTTCTGTTCCTGTGTGTTGTCGCAGGAGCAACCGAATACCATGTATCTCCGTCAGGCAGCGATGCTGCCGCAGGTGACGCCAAGGCCCCGTTGAAGACTATCAACGCAGCGGCGCAGAAAGCCATGCCGGGTGACACCGTGACCGTCCATGCCGGTGTTTACCGTGAGTGGGTGAATCCGTTTTTCGGTGGGATTGACGACTCCCGCCGTATCCTGTATCGTGCCGCAGAAGGTGAACTGGCAGAGATCAAGGGGTCTGAACCTGTCTCCAACTGGAAAAAGGGTAAGGACGGGGTCTGGACCGCCGTTATTCCAAACGAGCGTTTCGGGAATTTCAATCCGTTCATACAGCTTATTGAAGGCGACTGGTTCGACAACCATGGCCGTGACCATCACACTGCGGAAGTGTATCTCAACGAACTTTCGCTCTATGAGGTCACAGGTTATGAACAGGTTGCGAATCTTGAACCGATAAAAAGCCTGCGTGATCCCGACGGGTCAGGGCTTGTATGGTATGCGGAAGTGGATGCGGAGAATACTACCATTCATGCCAATTTCGGAGATGCCGACCCGCGCAAGGAAAACGTGGAGGTAACCTTCCGGCCTACCTGCTTCTATCCTACGAGGGAAGGCATCAACTATATAACCATCAGGGGGTTCCGTATCAGCCAGGCTGCGACGCAATGGGGCGCTCCTACTGCAGAGCAGATAGGTATGGTGGGCCCTCATTGGAGCAAGGGCTGGATCATCGAGGACAACGTAATCTGCAACTCCCGCTGCAACGGCATATCCATCGGCAAGCAGGCCAGCACAGGCCACAATCTATGGAGCCAGCGGCATTTCGACGGAGCGACGGAATACATCGAATGCACCCTCAATGCAATCCGCAAGGGGTGGAACAAGGACAATGTCGGTTCCCACATCATCAGGAACAACGAGATTTACTATTGTGAGCAGACCGGTATATGCGGTAGCATGGGAGGTTCTTTCGCGGAGATCTACGGCAACCATATCCATGATGTCTGGGTCAAATGCCAGTTCAACGGTGCAGAGATTTCCGGAATCAAGCTGCATGCGGCCATTGACGCATATATCCATAACAACCACATCCACAACTGCCAGAAAGGAATATGGATGGACTGGATGGCCCAGGGTTCCAGGATTTCATGCAATCTGTTTTACGACAACGTCAGTATGGACCTGTTCTACGAAGTGGACCATGGCCCGTACGTGTGCGACAACAATATCATGCTTTCCGAATGTTCCCTTTGGGACTGGTCCGAGAGCGGAGCCTATCTTCACAACATCATTGGCGGAAGCATCAACACCAGGGGCGATGGCAGGTTCACCCCGTATCACCTTGCCCATATGACCGAAGTAAAGGGCGTGTATAGAATCACCGGGTCCGACAACAGATTCATCAACAATGTATTCTTCACGGGAGACAAGGACGCCCCTTATGGTTTGAAGGCTTATGAGAAGGCCGAGTGGCCGGTGATCGCCGAGGGAAACATGACATGCAGAAAGCCTGAGGTTTCGATTGAAGAAAAAGAGGATGGTGTCTGGCTCAGCATAAAAGGATTTGAGGCCGCAAAGGTTGATGCTTTCCTGGACGGAAGCCGTCTCGGGCATGCGAAGTTGAGCAACTGGGCATTTGAGAACGCTGACGGCTCTCCTATCTGTATCGACAAGGATTACACCGGAGCGCAAAGAAATCCTGTTACATCTGCGGGACCGTTTGATTGCGGCACTGTCAACAGGATGAAAGTTTGGTAGACAATACTGATACCCTGAATGAATTATTCTATCTTTTTACGCCGCCTCCTTTTTCAGAGGTGCTATTAATATGATGAAATGAGGAAACTGTTTTTGACCATTATTGCGACTGCGGCCACGATCAGCCTCAGCGCCCAGAAGATGCCATCATTTAGTGATGACCAGTTCAAGGACGATCCGTCACGCGAGTGGTGCTATCTCCGGAAATCCGTGACGGTGATAGGAATGCCTTTCCAGAAGACCATACATACGGTCACATACGACGGCTCCCTGTACAACAGGTACAACGAGCTGAATTTCTACTACGGGAAGGAAATGACCCCGGTGTTCGCCCGCCAGAAGACATACATGGAAGGTTGGATTCCTGTGGTGGA
>JAZRXV010000080.1:0-33130 GCA_045600405.1 Candidatus Cryptobacteroides sp. | reverse complement strand
CCCGGTCAGTGAAGTATTCCTCTTCGACTATTGTTCCGAACTTAAAAGGATTTTCTCTATTACGCATAATTTCGTTACGATTATTTTCGTAACACAAATGTATGTATCTTTTTTCGTTATTGCAAACTTCCCTCCTTCAAGACAGAGCAATCTCGCCATAAATCAAAGTCATTGGGTTCTACGGTGGTATTTCAATAGGTTCTTCCTCTGAAGCCCCAAAACGTACATGCTTAGGCAGTGAGGTCATATCAGGAGACTCCAGATATGGAGCAAGTAATATTGTTATATTTGCAGTCAAGATGAGTGCAAAGTGCATTCATAAGTTGACAAAAAACGGAATACAACGTCCGTTCTTTTTGTCGAGGAATCTGGGTTTGTTCATCGAATAAACGTAAATTTGCGGTCTATTAGATATAGACGGTATCGATGCCTGGAACGACATACAGAAACAGCCTTGCCCTTATCACCGGAGGAAGCTCCGGAATGGGGTTGGAATACGCCCGGCAGCTGGCTGCGGAAGGGTTCGACCTGCTGCTCGTCAGCATCCAGCAGGAAGAGCTGGCAAAGGCTAAGGACACACTGGAGAAAGACTTCAATGTCAATGTAACGACGCGATGGCAGGACCTGGCGGCCGCCGATGCGGCGGAGGACCTGCATTCATACTGTGAGGAGCAGGGACTCATCCCTGAGATTCTGGTCTGCAACGCCGGCATGTTCTTCTTCAAGGAACTCAGTACGGACGACCTCAAAAAAGCCGAGGCCATGGTGAATCTCCATGTGCTGACCAATACGAAGCTCGCGGTGATATTCGGAGAGGACATGAAGAAGCGCAGAAGCGGACGCATCATACTGATGTCGTCGATGACTGCAAAACTTCCCGCCCCGGGGATCAGCGTCTATTCTGCGACGAAAGCATACTTGAGGAGCTTCGGAAAATCACTTTGGTTCGAATTGCACCCGTACGGAATCAATGTCACCACGGTGTGCCCGGCAGCCATCGCCACACCCCTGTATAACATCAAAGCATCCCTGATGGACCTGGGGATCAGGACCGGTTTGATACATACTCCCGCATGGCTTGTCAGGCGCGCCCTGAAAGCTTCTGAAAAGGGAAAGAAAGTCATCGCACCTTCTTTCATGAACGTTTACCTCCCGCCGCTGCTGAGAATACTGCCGGCACCGATTGAAAACCGCTTATGGAAAAAATTCAAATAAGGCCCAGAATATTCCTCATCCTCTCGGTAGCCATCGCCATCATCTGCGCGCTGTTGATTCCAAAGGTCAATGTCAACAGCGACATGACCAGGTATCTTCCTGACAAGTCGCGGATGAAACAGGGCATGGAGATCCTCAGCACCGAATTCGGGCAGTCCGCATCTTCCGCAATACCGGATGTGCGCATCATGATGGCTTCTGCCGACAATGAGCGCATGAAAGCTGTCGGTGACAGCATCTCACGCATGGAAGGCGTGGATGCAGTCCGGACGACAAAAGGTAACGGTCACACTCTGTTTGAACTGACGGTCTCAAAGTCTGTCCATCAGAAACGCCTCGCTTCCAGCATCAGGAAGGCCTTTCCCGAATACGATACTGTCACCCAGACAAGCCAGGACGGCAACACACCAGCACCAGAAGCGCTTGTATTTGCCGTCATAGCCCTCGTGATAATCCTGCTGATCATGTCCAGTTCATTCATGGAGCCGGTGCTGTTCCTGGCTACGACGGGGATGGCCGTCGCCGTGAACATGGGAACCAATGCCTTCCTCGGCAACGTTTCAATCACCACCCATTCGATCGCCGCCGTGCTGCAGCTGGCCCTGTCCATGGACTATTCCATCATACTGATGAACAGGTATCGTCACGAGCTGGATGGCGCTGCTGACAAATACAAGGCAATGGACAGCACACTCAAAAAAGCCGCTCCTGCCATCCTCAGCAGCTCGTTCACCACGATGGTCGGCCTGCTGATGCTCGTATTCATGAACCTCAAGATCGGAAAGGACCTCGGATTCGTCCTGGCGAAAGGAGTCCTTTGCAGCCTGATCTACACCTATACCGCCCTTCCAGGCCTCATTCTCCTGTGCCATGACGCGATTATGGCGAGCGGAAAGAAGATTCCTATCCGCGGCACCGGCAGGATGGCGGCATTCTGCGAGAGATTCCGTGTTCCAATGACGGTGCTTTTCGTCCTTCTCTTCGGAACCACATATTACCTCAGCACCCATACGCCGATGAAATTCTCATCAGCGACACCTACCGCGATTGACAAGGTATTTCCTAAGAAGAACGCTATAGTCGTCCTCTATCCCAACGGGCAGGAGGAGGAGATCGCGGGCCTGTTGGACAAGACGGCGCAGAACCCTCACGTCGAGTCCGTATTCTCATATCCTACCCTCATGAAGAAGAAGCTGGGTGCCGAAGATATGGTTGACTTCCTCAAAGAGCAGGCCGCCCAGGTCGGAAACGGACAGGCGGAGATGCTGACACCCGATCTCATGCGCATATGCTATTATGCAAGATTCGGAGATCCTGACATCAAGGTCGGCTTCACAGAACTCGTAGACTTCATCACTTCACTCGGGGACAATCCCCTTATGGAAAAAGTGGACATCCCGGATCTTGCCGACAAACTGGAGATGCTTGACGCAATACGGTCTATGCCTTCGGTGCCATCCTCCGTTCCATCAAGTGAGTATCAGCGAGGACCCCACGGTCCGATGGCAGATGAGGAGCAGGAGGGAATGACCGTCCATGACTATATGACACGTCTGCAGAAGCAGCAGGACAACTCTTTCACACGGGAACTGCTGAGGCTCAGCGACCCGGCGAAGCTCGCCACGAAAATGTCCGTCGAGCAGATGACCGCTTTCATGGGGTCCACCCTCACCCAGACCAAGATGGTCTATTCGTTCAGCAACAATTCAAAGTCAGGGATGACACCCATCGAATTCGGGCACTTCCTGACCGATGACCTTTTCAATCGCAAGGCTCTCGCCAAAATGGTCAACAAGGAGCAGAAGGCGGGAATGATACTCAGAGTGAAGATCATGGACGCAGCAGCAGCCGGGACGATCCTGTCCAAGGAAGAGCTCGACGGGATGGCGATTGCGTACGGTGTCAGGGAAGTCCTGAAGGAGCAGGCTGCGGCCCCGGCGGCAGAAGCTGAACCTGCCGCAGAAGCAGTGCCCGCACCGGCTGAAGTTAAAGAAAATACTCCCGCAGAGCAGGAAATAATAGCCATGGAACCCATTGCGGAAGAGACAGTCCCAGAGGTGCAGGAAGACCCCCGTATCGCACTTCTCGGACAGATGCTCGAACCGGGACGGAAATATGATTCCAGACACATGGCACGAAACTTCCGTGCCCTGGGCGAGGACGTGGACGATTTCACTGTCTCAATGCTATACACCCTTTACGGAAGCGAAAAGTATTACGACCCCGAATGGAAGATGGACCTTGAGAGTTTCGTCGGTTTCATCAAAGATTTCATCAGCGACGATCAGCTGGCTCCGTATATCGGAGAGGACATCGGAGCCGGGTTCAGTGAAATGGAGAGCGCGTTGAAAGACGGAGCCGCCCGGCTCAAAGGGCCCGAACACTCCATCGCGGCCATCATTACGGACTATCCTGACGAAGCGCCCGAAACCGAAGCTTTCATCAGAACCCTGGAGGGCGACCGTTTCCTTGTTGGAGAATCCGTGATGCTCACGGAGATGAAGGACGGGTTCCGCCGCGAGCAGCGCATAGTCACGCTCCTGACGATCCTCGCCATATTCTCCATCGTAGCCATCACGTTCCGCTCACTGATCATCGCCACCATACTGGTGATGACGGTCATGACGGCGGTATTCATTAACGTCGCCTCCTGCGGCATAGGAGGAGGCTCCATGTTCTATCTTGCATACCTCATTGTCCAGAGCATACTGATGGGAGCCACCATTGACTACGGAATCCTCATGACCACCTGTTTCCGCGAACAACGTGACCTCAAGGAGGCATACCACGGGTCCATACGCACCATACTGACCTCAGGCCTGATAATGTGCTGCGTCCCGGGAGCGATGGCCCTGCTGCTGGATGACGCTATGATCCAGCCTATCGTGAAGAATCTCGCCATAGGCTCCTTCTCGGCACTCGTTATCGTATTGTTAATCCTTCCCGGAGTCCTGTCTCTGGTCTTCAGCAAAAAGATATGATGAACACAATTCTTTCATTTCTCTTTGCGGGCTGCCTTCTGGCATCACCCGCACCCGCTCAAATCTCAGTCGGAAGCGTCAGTGAGCTGCGAGCCGCACTTGAAGCCGCCGATGGCCCCACCACCATCATCATGCAACCGGGCAGATATGACTTCTGGCCTGAGGAGGCTGCACATGAATGGATATATGTCTCCTGCACTTCGTCCGAAGAAGAGACTGAGGACAAGACCAAAGTCATAGGCCTTTGGATCAACGGTCTCAGCGACATCACGATTGAAGGCGAAGGTGCGACCATGGTATGCCACGGAAACATGACTCCCATAGGCATCAGCGAAAGCGAGAACATAACCGTCAAAGGCCTGGAGGTGGATTTCGAAAGACCCGGCATGTCGGAAATTACGTATATCTCCTGCGAGCCGGGGAGGACGGTCTGCCGTTTCCACAAAGACAGCAGATACGCCATCGAGAACGGAACGCTCTGGCTCGTCGGCGAAGGATGGAGGACCGAATACCCCCATTGCATCAAATACAACCCGGATTCCGACCGCCTGACATATTGTTCGGACTGGACGATACTGCAGGAATGTAAAGCTACCGAAATCGAGCCCGGCCTGGTCTCCTACGAGACTCCCGCTGATTTCAAGGCCGCACCCGGTGACATTATCACCATCCGCGACAGGATACGACGCCAGACCGGCTCCCTGATACAGTATAGCGAAAACATCCGTCTGGAGGGGATGAAATATCGCTTCATGCACGGTATCGGCGTATTATGCCAGTTCACGCGTAATGTCAGCATAACCGACTGCATTTTCGCTCCTGACAGCACCAGCGGAAGGATCATGGCCAGCAGCGCCGATTTTACCCATTTCTCCGACTGCGCCGGGCTCGTGGAGGTCCGGGGTTGCAAGTTCTGTGGAGCCCAGGACGACCCCATAAACGTCCACGGAACCAATCTTCAGTCCGTGAGCAAGGAAGGACCGAAATGCCTCAAACTAAGGTTCGCCCATCCCCAGACCTATGGTATCAAAGAGTACCGCCCAGGGGATGAGATCGCATTTGTACGTGCTGAGACCCTCGAACGTTTCGCCTACGCGACAGTAAGCGGAGTCGAACGACTCAACGACCATGAGCTGCTGGTGACATTTGACCGGAGGATCCCCGGTTCCATAAAGCTTGGAGCCGATTGCGTGGAGAACCTGACATGGATGCCTGAGGTCATCATCAGCGGCAACGACTTTTACCACACCAACACACGCGGCATCCTGCTTACCACTCCACGGAAAGCAGTCATAGAGAACAATACTTTCCGCAAGGTAGGCATGAGTGCAATCCTCATCGAGCCTGATGCCGCGTCCTGGTTCTCATCCGGCCCGGTGCTGGACGTCACGATCCGCGGGAACCATTTCGAGGACTGCTGTTTCAACGGCGCTCCGGACAATGCCTATATCGCCATTAATTCCTCCAACAGGGTCGCAGACAAGAAACACCCCGTACAGAAAAACATCGTAATAGAAGGAAATACATTCGTGCTCCGCGACGGTTGTCCCCCGGTTTCAGCCAAAAGCGTCAGGGGGCTGACTTTCCGCAGAAACAAAATCACCGGCACAGACAGCGCACCTGCCCTCATCCTCCATGGCTGCACAAAAGTCGACTCGGATATATCCTGCCGTCTTGAATAACTGCAATATCCAGGACTTTTCTGATTTACTTGTGGTAAAATAAATATATATTTCTATATTTGTTAACGCACAGAGAAAACACAAAACTGACAATCATATGCAGAACAACAAAATCAATCTCGGATTCATCGGCCTGGGATGCCAGTGCGCATGGGCCCTCCTTCCTGGTTTCATCAACAAAGACCGTGTCAGAGTGGTCGCAGGATGTGATCTGTATGACATCAAGCGCGAGCGCTTCCGCAAAAAGGTTACGGAATACTACAAGAGCAAGGGAGAAAAGAAAGTCAAAGTCGATCTTTATGAAGACTATCAGGACCTCCTTGCACGTCCTGACATAGATGCTGTCGTGATAGCCACACCGGACCATTGGCATGCACTTATCGCAATCGCAGCGCTCAAGGCCGGCAAGGACGTTTACCTTGAGAAGCCTATGACCCTCACCATCTACGAAGGCCAGATGCTCTGCAAGGCTGTCCGCAAATACAACCGCATACTCCAGGTCGGTTCCATGCAGCGTTCATGGAATGAGTTCCTCCATGCAACCTCCATCGTCAGGGCAGGTCTGCTCGGCAAGGTTGACAGGATAAAGGTCTATGTCGGCCGCTCCCAATATAACAGAGAGAACGCCACTCCGGTTCCTATGAGCCTTCCGAAGCAGGAATGCCCTGCCGGACTCAACTGGGACAAATGGCTCGGCCCTCTGCCTGAGAGCGTCTATTACAGCGAAGGCCTCAACCCGTCAATCACTCCGGAAAAGGATGAAAGATGCTACGGTGAGTGGCGTTATTTCAAAGGCACCGGCGGCGGTATGATGACCGACTGGGGCGCACACATGTTCGACATCGCCCAGTGGGCAATAGGCAAGGACCTGAGCGGCCCTGTGGAAGCCATCCCTGCAGGATACAGTTTTTATGAGCACCTCACCTTCAAATATGACAACGGCATCGTCATGACTGAGGAGCCTCTCAAGGACAACGGTGTGAAGATCTATGGAGAAGAAGGATGGATCGAGGTCAGCAGAGGCCGTTTCTCAGCTTCCGACCCTAAGTTCGAGAAGAGGGACGTTCCGGAGCATCCTGACCACTACGATGCATTCCTCAATTCCATCCAGACCCGCATCGACCCTAACTGCACCGTCGAGATCGGCCACTCTTCATGCACAGTCTGCAACATCGGTAACATCGCCATGGAGCTGAACCGACCTCTCACCTGGAACCCTATCATCCAGAAGTTCATGAAGGATCCGGAGGCCGACAAGCTGATGCATTACGAGTACCGCAAGGGTTACAAACTCGAAGTCTAGGCAGAATCACTTCCCTGACAGGAATCATCTGCCAGGCATATGAAAGCAACAGGCAGGACCATTTCCCCGAAAGGGGCTTTGTCTGGTCCTGCCTGCTGCTTTTATATGCCTGCGGGTACAACGATACGGAAGGTTACTTTGTCGCCACACCCGTAGCCTGCTTTATAAGGTCCAGTTCGTTTACATCGTATGGAATGAGGTTGACAGTTAAGATTAGTACCAGGTCAAAATATCTCTATGCGGTCCTGAAGCCTGATATCCTCGGATGAAGAGCCGACATAAATTTCGAACTCACCGGGTTCAAGGACAAATTGCATTTCCTGATTCCAAAGTTTCAGGTCGTCCGCTGCGATTTGCAGATTCACTCTTTTGGTCTCCCCATGCTTGAGATATACCTTCTCAAAGCCCTTGAGAGCTTTTACAGGGGTCGTGACACTGCTTACCAGATCACGGACATAAAGTTGGACCACTTCAGCGCCATCATACGCCCCGGTATTGGTGACATTACAAGACACTTCCACAATATCCTTCCCCGCATCGGGATTGCAGTCAACCTTCAGGTCGGAGTATTCAAAAGTGGTATAGCTGAGACCATAGCCGAAGCAGAACAGAGGCTTGGGAGCAGAAAAGACATAGTCCCTTCCCGGTGCCCCTGGAGTGCCGGACTGGTGGTAGAAACCTCTTCCTGAAGGTTTATAGTCAGCATACATGGGGATATGTCCCGTGGTGGGCGGGAAGGTGACGGAAAGGCGTCCGGACGGGTTGACATCGCCAAAAAGAATTCCGGCAACGGCATCGCCGCCCTTTTCTCCAGGATACCATGCTTCAAGTGCCGCATCGACCTTGGCGATTTCTTCCCCGACGGTGAGAGGGCGGCCGTTGATCATCACCAGGATGACAGGTTTGCCTGTCGCTGTGATTTCCTCGAGAAGTTGTGGCTGGATTCCAGGGAAATCCAGTTCGTTCCTGTCAAAACCTTCACCGCATGTATTGGGTTCCTTTGAGTTCTGATCGCCCCAGCCGATTCCGGACAAAGGCATGCTGGTGCCTCCCAGGACCAGAACCACCACATCGCTCTTTCTCGCAGTTCTGACAGCTTCCTTGATACCGTCTGTCGAAAGCGAGGTGAGGCCGCAGCCCTCCGCGTAATTCACTTTCACGTCTTTTCCTGCACAGTTGCGGATGCCGTCCAGCACAGTCACCCCATAAGCATTGTTCTTGGTTATGCTGTAATCGCCGAACTGGACCTTGTCGGCGTTTGGACCGATTACAGCGATTGACTTGATGCCTTTCCTGTCCAAAGGAAGGAGAGCATTCTCATTTTTGAGAAGCACTATCGACTCTTCCGCTATTTTTTGAGAGAGAGCGACACTTTCCGCAGAATGGACTTTCCCGGCATCTTCTTTCCTGATAGCGAAAGGCCTGTCGAACATACCTATCTTGAACTTCGCGGTAAGGATACGCGACACAGCCTCATCAATTGCTGATTCCGGGATTCTGCCTTCGCGAACCAGCCCGACAAGATTCTTATACGCATACACACCTGGAGCCTCCACGTCGATACCGGAGGCTACCGCCTGGATGCAGGCGTCATCGGGGTCTTTCGCTACTTTATGGAAACTATAGAGCATTCCTACCGAACCGTAATCCGAAAAAACATAACCGTCGAAGCCCCATTCACCACGCAGGATGTCATTCATCAGCCAGCGGTTCGAATGCATGGGCACTCCGTCAACCTCATGGTATCCCGGCATGATGGAATAGATATTGGCCTCTTTGACAGCCCCTTCAAAAGGATACAGGTACAGATCCCGCAGACTGCGCTCTCCGATGAGGGCCGGTGCTATGTTGATTCCCGCCTCCGGCTCAGAATAGGCCACGAAGTGCTTTCCCATTGCTGCGATCTTCCCTGGAGCCAGACCTTCACGGGTGGTCTCAGGATCACCCTGAAGGCCCTTGACGAAAGCGACTCCCATCCTTTTCACAAGATAAGGATCCTCACCGTAGCATTCTTCCACACGTCCGTACCTGGGATCTCTCGAAAGATCAAAGAGAGGAGAGAGAGCCTGATCCACTCCTGCCAGAGACGCTTCTTCTGCAATGACCGACGCCATCCTACCGATGAGTTCCGGGTTCCAGGTGGAGCCGAGACCGATAGACTGGGGGAATATCGTGGTGCCGAGGGCAAGATGACCATGGAGGCATTCCGCAATCTGGATAGCAGGTATGCCCAGACGAGTATTCTCCCTAAGGTATCTGTCAACGGCTTCGGAAATCCGGGCAATCTCCCCATGCTCGACGAACGGGCTCTCAAGACAGCCTATGCTTTCTCCACCGAACATGGCATCGAGGGATTCCTTGGACAGATCCCACTTCCCGTCAACCTTGAGGCTGTTCAGACTTTTCATCTTCATTTGTGCCACTTTCTCTTCCAGAGTCATACGGGAAAGCAGGTCGCTGACCCGCTGCTCCACCGGAAGAGATGCATCCTGATAAGGAAGAACGGTATTTTGACCGCAAACGGGAATTGCAACCGCCAGGCTGAAGGCAATTGATTGGAGCAATGATTTCAACTTGATCATACAAACACTATTTGGAAAGTATTTTAATACATCTGAATGCACACCGGGGACGGGATTTCTATGGTCTTTCCGGTGTCGGAGAGACTTCCGTTTTCCGTATTTATGGAGTAAATCTCTATCCTGTCCGAATCCCGGCAGGCACAAAGAAGATATTTCCCGTTGGGGGTAATGGCAAAATTGCGCGGATGTACTCCGGTCCGGCAATATCCGACATTCTTCACGGTCCCGTCCTCTTTGTTGACTTTGAAGATGGAAATGCCGTCTTCCTTGAGCCTGTGGCTGGTGTAGAGGAAACGTCCGTCCGGGGTCAGATGGATATCGGCGCTGCCGTGTCCGTCTCCGGCATAGGCCTTGTCCGTACTTATGTGCCTCAATTCCCCGTTATCATAAGCGAATACCGTCAGCAAATCCTCAAGCTCATGGATCAGGTAGGCGAAACGCCCGTCTGCGCTGAAGACCATATGCCTCGGCCCCGGATGAATGCCGCGGTCAAACTGATAGGCCACCCTGCAGTCGGAGAAAGGATTATCAGCATCACCCACAGTGAAACGGAACAGCGCATCGGCACCAAGGTCCGTCATGAAAAGATATTTCCCGTCGGGAGAAAGCACCGCACAATGCATATGGTGCACGATATCATCTTCAGGAATGAACTGCCGCGACATCGGGGCCAGTCCGCCGTCTTCACGGAGAGGGAATGAGGATGCTGTGCCTCCGGTGTAATTAGAAGTCACCACGTTACCGTCAGTAACGATGATATTGCATGGAGCGGCTCCGGAAGCGGCTCCGTCCGAATATTGGAAATTCAGGACATCAATGCTGCCGTCTGTCAGATGATATGAGTAGGCACCCTGACTGCCGTCTTCGAACTCCCCTACCGAATAAGCCCTCGTCCTGTCGGCGGAAGGGATCACGAAAGACGGATTCCCGGCCCTGGCGGTATCGAGCAGGGACCAGGAGGCCTTCTCCTGGTCGAAGTCCATAAGATAAACACCCTGGCTGTCATTTCCATTCGTATATGTCCCCACAAGCATTTTCAGGCTGGAATCTCCGCCTTTGGATGCACATCCGGCGGCCAGGCACAGGACTGCCGAAAGAACCAATACAGTATTCTTCATAATATCACAGTTTTCCGTTTCTGACATCCTTGAGTATCTTCTGGAATTCGAACACCTTATCCGGATGCTTTCCGGCCTGGTTGCGGTATTCATCCTTTTTGGATACGTCATAAAGTTGCGGAGCGGGATCATATCCGGTCTCGATCTTCGGTCCCCAGTCTATCATAGGCCCGCCGTCTGACGGCTCGATATATTTCCACTTCCCGTCACGGACGGAAAGAGTGTGGTCACAGGCCTGCTCCACCACCCAGTCACGGTCTTTATCATCCTTCCCCAGAAATGTGTCCATGCAGTCCCAGCTGTCAGGAGCGGCAGCCTTCGGCAGGACGGCACCTGCAAGGGATGCGAAAGAACGGAAAAGGTCGATATGGGACGTAAGTGCACCGGTCTCCCGCCCGCACGGCACCACGCCCGGCCAGGACACGATGAAAGGCACCGTCGTACCAGCCTCGAAGGCACTGTACTTGCCTCCGCGAAGTCCGCCGGAAGGGTCATGGCCGTTGAGAAGTTCTTCGGCCTGGTCATCATAGCCGTCGTCGATGACAGGACCGTTGTCGCTGGTAACGATGATGAGGGTGTTGTCCCTTATACCCAATTCCTCCAGCATCGCAACTATCTGCCCTACGGACCAGTCGAACTCGACTATGGCATCCCCTCTGAGCCCCATACCGCTCTTCCCCCGGAAACGCTCATGAGGGAAACGAGGCACATGCACGTCATTGGTGGCGAAATACATGAAGAACGGTCCGTCCTTGTGGCTCCTGATAAAATCAAGGGCGTGGACAGTGATGGAGTCAGCAATGTTCTCATCCTTCCACAGTGCCTTGCCGCCGCCCTTCATGAAGCCTATGCGTCCTATTCCGTTGACGATGGACATGTCATGCCCGTGACTGTGCTTCAGGTTATAAAGCAGTTCAGGATTCTCAGCTCCCGTAGGCTCGCCAGGAAAATTCGCCTTGTAACTCACCTCAATAGGGGCGGACGGATCATAGTCGGCCACCATGCCGTTCTCTATGAACACGCATGGTACACGGTCGGCCGTAGCCGCCATGATGTATGAATAGTCAAAGCCAAGGTCTCCCAAAGCTGCAGGCAGAGGAGAATTCCAGTCCTGCTCTCCTGCCTTGTCCCCGAGCCCCAGATGCCATTTTCCGATGGCGCAGGTGGAGTATCCGGCACTTTTGAACATGTCCGCCATGGTGAACTGCCCCGGCTTGATGATCATGGCCGCGTTGCCGGCAGCGATGTCAGTACCGGGCTTGCGCCACGCGTATTCTCCGGTAAGGAGCGAGTATCTGGACGGAGTGCTGGTGGACGCGACCGCATGGGTGTTGGTAAACCTTATGCCGCGGTCGGCGAGGAGGTTCACGTTAGGGGTCTGCACATTGCGGGCACCGTAGCACTCAAGGTCACCATAGCCGAGGTCATCCGCAAGGATGACTATCACATTCGGCTTTTCCGGCCGGGTCTGCGCTCCGGCTTGAGGCAGTGCGCACAAAGGCAGCATCGAAGCATAAATGTATTTTTTCTTCATTGTGAAGGATTCAGTTCCCGGAAATTATAGGGTCATCATATTGTATCTGCAACCTCTCAAGCTCCTTGCGCAACTTCTTCGTGACCTTCTCCGTGCCCGGCTGTCCGTAGATGTTGTGCATCTGGGCGGGGTCATTCCTGAGGTCAAAGAGTTCCCATTCGTCGATATCGTTATAGAAATGCATGAGCGAATAGCGCGCAGTGCGCACGCCGTAATGGCGTCTCACGCAATGCTCGGCAGGATACTCGTAATAATGGTAATACAATGAATTCCTCCATCCTCCGGACTTTCCCTTCAGGAGCCGCAGATAACTTTCACCCTGGATATCGGACGGTATGTCCGCCCCCGCCATTTCAAGGAAGGTCGGGGCATGATCGATATTCTGCACGAAACCGTCTATGTCCTTCCCGCGCATGATATCCCCCATGCAGTCCGGCATCCTCACGAGAAGAGGGGTGCGGAAGCTCTCCTCATACATGAAGCGCTTGTCGAAATATCCGTGCTCCCCCATGAAGAAGCCCTGGTCGGAAGTGTAGATCACGATGGTGTTCTCTAGCAGGCCGCGCTCCTTGAGGTAGTCATATACACGGCCCACATTCCTGTCTATGGAGTGGATGACACGACAGTAATCATGCATGTAGCGCTGGTATTTCCACTCGCTGAGGGCGTTCCCGCTGAGACTGTCCTTCTTGAATTTCTCGATGATCGGGCCGTAATGGGCGTCCCAGACGGCCTGCTGCTCCGGGGTCATGCGTCCCGGACGGAAAGGCCTGCCATCCTGAAGGTAGAAACTGCGTCCCGCTGCCTCCAGGTCAGGATTTTCCGGAGTGTGTATCTCATTCTCGGGATCCGCCATCTTCAGGTCATAGACTATGTTCATGTCCTTGATGATGCTCATCTCCTGGTTGGCCGCGGCCGTCCTGCCTTCGTAGTCATCGTAGAAGTTGTCCGGCAGAGGATAGGTCACATCATTGTACAGGTCAAGGTCGCAGAGGTCGGGCATCCAGGTGCGGTGCGGTGCCTTCTGGTGCAGAAAAAGGCAGAAAGGCTTCGACTTGTCGCGGCCGTTCTCAAGCCAGTCGAGGGCTATGTCGGTGGTGACGTTGGTGCAATAGCCCGGCATCACCTTGCGCTCTCCGTTGTCGATGAACACAGGGTTATAGTAATCACCCTGTCCCGTAAGGATGTTCCAGTAGTCAAAACCCGTAGGATCGCTCACGAGATGCCACTTCCCCACCATAGCCGTCGTATAGCCGGCATCGCGGAGCAACTGCTGGACGGTCTGCTGGCTGCCGTCGAATATGCCATGCTCGTTATTGGTGAAGCCGTTCTTGTGCGAATGCTTGCCCGTGAGGAGACAGGCACGTGAAGGACCACTCAAGGAGTTGGCGACGAAACTGTTGGTGAACCTCACCCCCTCCCGTCCTATGCGGTCGATGTTTGGCGTATCCACGAACCTGCCGTCATAGGCGCTGACCGTTTGGTAAGAGTGGTCGTCACACATGATATACACTATGTTCAGAGGCTTCTGTGGCTCCTTTGCCTTATTCTGCGGACCGGCACACGATGTATTGAGAAGCGCGGGCACGGATGACAACGCGGTAGCTCCGGTGATTCTGAATATTCTTTTAAAATCTGTCATATTCTCAGCATCCTATTCACAAACCTGCCAGACTTTCATCTCACAGGCATCGCGGTTGTCCCAACTGTAATACGGGATGAGGCGGATGTCACCGGAGTCCAGACAGCGTATCCCGCCCATGAGAGGACTCTCGACCACTTTCCACTCCATTCCCTCGGAAACCTTGATTCCGTCGAAATTCTCAACGTTGTCGATCTGCTCCGCGCAATAGACGAGAGGACCGCGCTGAACGGCCCTGAGGCCTTCGTCAGCCTTTACGCGAGGATCTGCGGCTATCAACTCGACAGGCATGTCAAGATTGACGGACATGACGTCTCCCGCTTTCCATTTCCTTTCGATCACAGCATAGCCACGATCGACTGTAAAATCTTTCGTCTCTGTCCCGTTCAGGCATATGCTGAATGACTTGCACCATCCGGGGATACGCATCTTGACCTTCCCCCGGAATGCGGAACCGAAGGTGAGAGCCGCACCTCCATCCCATGGATATCCCGTCCCGAGACTGACTTTCACGTCCTTTCTTCCAACCTTGAACTCAGCGTCGTTGCCAATGAAAAGGTTTACCCAGATAGCATCGGAGCTGGTGCCGTAGATATAATTACCTATGCTCGGGATGAAACGGCAGACGTTGCTCGGGCAGCAGGCGCAGCCATACCACGCCTGACGGTGATGGTTGCCATGGGAGGCAAGAGGGTTGACGTAGAAGAAACGGTCCCCTTCGGTGTTGATGCCGGCGAGCACACCGTTGAAAAGGGAGCGCTCGACTATGTCGGCGTATTTCGCGTCGCCCTTCCATTCGTTCATGCGATGATTCCAGAGGCACATGCCGATGGATGCACAGGTCTCGCAGTACGCTTCGTAGTTGGGGAGCTCGAAAGGTGCCGCGAATCCTTCGGTGCGGTAGGCAACCCCGATGCCGCCGGTAATGTACATCCTTGTACCGGTGACGTCATCCCAAAGACGGTCGAGGGCATCCATGTAACCTGTCTCAGGCAAGTATGAGGTAACGTCGCACATGCCGCAGAACAAATACATCGCGCGTACTGCATGGCCGCTGATCTCAGATAGTTCGCGGACCGGGAAGGCATCCTGATACTGCAGGACATTCCACTGGCGGGCAATGCCTTCGTTGACATCGAATGTGCCTATATTGTGACCACGTTCCTCAAGAAGCCAGTAAGCGAAATCGAGATATTTCTTTTCACCGGTGACTTCGTACAACTTGACGAGAGCAAGTTCGATCTCCTCGTGACCGGGGACCCAGTCCCGTTTGCCGGGGCCGAACAGGGTCATCATATAATCAACCATTCTCTGCCCGATGTCAAGGAGCTTGCGCTTGCCTGTCGCCTTGTAATATGCGACTCCGGCCTCGAGAAGGTGACCTGCACAGTACATTTCATGCTTGTCCATGTCTGTCCAGCGGCGTTCCGGCTGAGCTATGGTGAAGAATGTATTGATATAACCGTCTTCCTGCTGCGCCGCTGCGAATTTGTCAATCCACTCGTCCGCCTTTGCTTCAAGGGCCGGATCCGGATTGTTGATGAGACTGTATGCCATGCCCTCGACGGCCTTATAGACATCAGAGTCATCGAAGAAGATGCCTGAGTGAGGACCCTCCGGGATAGCGGCCTTTTCAAAGTTGCGAATGCGCCCTGTCTGGTTCTCTATCTGGTCTATGCAGACCGGAATCGTGTTCCGGGCATTGTTCTCAAGTCTCGGAGACCAGAATGAATCTTTGATGAGGACCTGCGAGAAATCGACCTGCTGCATGGCCTTCGGAGTATCGTTTGTGGCTTCTGTGCATGCCACGAGGCAGCATACTGCCGCCAGAGCGAGATGTGTTTTCATTGTTAGGATTTTATCGATTCTGCCGGCAAAAATTTTTGCCGGCAGAAAACAGTTTGCTTATTTCGAGATCACAATCAGCCACCCCTTCTTTGCCTTCACCGGAATCTTCTGCCCTGCCGTGAAAGTGGTTGCATCCTGGAATTTACTGATGGCGGGAGCGGCAATCTTTGCAGTTGCCGGATCCATGCCCAATGCCTTCCAGTCAACACTCAGGCTGACACTCTTGTCCTTGGTGCCGAAATTACCGATTGACACCAGGATACTGTCGTCCTTTACATATACGGTAGCCTTCACGTCCTGATCCGCTATGGTGACAGGGCATTCCGGATCCCAGTAGCCTATCATCTCCGCATCCTTGATGCCGAACTCATCCCAGAACTTCCACACAGGGACAGGAGAAATGTCATTACCGGCATCGGTCCATGAGTGACGGGTAGTAGTCCCATAGACCATGCCGAGGAAGCGGTTGCCACCGCCCTGGAGCATCTCTGACATCTCACCGAACGGAATTCCTGAGAAGGTGACGAACCACTCGTCCGGAGCCATGAGGTCATACTTGAAACTCTCGCCGAACCAGAGCCTGTTGACATAAGGGAAGAACTCGGTATATTGATTGGCCGGGCCTTTGGAATATCCCGTATTTGAATGAAGGTCGATAAGGGAGCCGTCGTGATACCTGTCAAGAATCTTCCTGATTCTCTTTACCGTGGTACGGTCAAAGGATACATCATCCATATAGAGGCCGTCGATGTCGTAATGTTCTTCCATCCAGCGCAGACCTTCGAGCCAGTAGTTGATGAAACGGGAGTTGCCTGTCAGGACAAGTGCGGCATCCGGCTGGAACTGAGGAAATTCCTCAAGGGCCGTATACCACGCCGGCTTATAGTCATCTATCAGATGCTCGCACTCCCAAGGAAGACCGTACCCGCGTCCGCCGGCAAAAACTTCATGGTTGAGGCTTTTGAATGCATAGACTTCCTCGCAATGTGTGGTGAGCTCACGGATCGTATAATACAACTTGACCTTACGGCCGTTTTCATGCTGGTGCCTGATATGCTCGATAAGGGGCTCACGGATGAGGAACGGCCAGTTGATATAAGGATTGAGGGCACCGGCATGATGGATGTTGCTGATGTTGCAGCCATCCTCGGCGGCTTTGTCGAATTCGTAAGGATTACCGTGGAAATATTTCTCGGAGAAGTGCTTTGCCGGATTGAGCTTTTTGACAGGAGTGATGAGCATGTCGAATTCGAAATCCTTGCCATCCTTCGGGATGACATTTTTGCCTGTGGACGCAATCACTGTAGCCGGTGCGCCTTTTGCACCTGTGACACTGACCCTGCCAAGGCCGGCGTTGGACCATATCGGAGTCGGATCCGGACTGTATGCCACATCGGCGATAAGCGGTCCGTGATAAGTGCCTCCGCGGAACTCGGTATGCAGACCGGCCAGCTGGCCTCCGATCCAATAGCTGTCAAACGGACCCGTCCAGTCCCACACATGGTTCTGAGGCCTGTATCCTCCGGACAGGCCCACTCCCATCATGTATTCCGACGCGTATGCGCTGTACTCGGTGACAAGTCTGACGTCCCTGACATCCATATCCCCGGGCGCAGAGACAGAAATGACATATCGCATGTTTCCGTCGAACTCCATGTTGGCGTTGCACTTGAAACTGATACCTTCCTTTTCGCAGGATGAGGTCCAGCTCACCAGACCGGCGGCATCTTTCTTTATGCTGAGATTGTCGCTTTCAAAAGCGACATCGCCCTTCCCGGTGGAAACGACGAACCGCTGCGGAGCGACAAGGACGGATTTACCATTGATTTCGATGCTCCTGACCATGCCGTTGCCACCGATCTCGACCTTGCGGCCCGTGGCACCGATGACACTTCCGTCAAGAGTCATCTCCTCATAATCGACGGTAGGCTCGTTGTCCATGGCAATCGTGGAGTTGAGCCAGCGCAGACGGCTGTGACGCCAGGTCTCGTTGTCACCATGCTCATCGGCGTTCTGCCCCTTGACATTGATGCGGACGGCGATCTGCTGAGAAGCGACGCCCTCTGCAGACACGGTCGCGACACCATCATAATTGCCAGGACGTGCGTCCACAGGAATCATGACACCGCACCACATTGCCTGGACCTTGCCCTCAGGGACATCGACTTCGAAGTCAATGTGAGAGCCGTCCCAATTGGTACCTTCCTGATTGAAGCAGGTGAACTCCGATGCCGGGATTACACCGGAACCGTTCTTGAAATCACTGAACTCTACCTTGAGTCCCTTAAGCTCTTTTCTGGCAGCCCATATGCCAAGCTGCCAGACATAGTATTCATCACGCAAAGCCCGTCCTTTGAATGCAGGCGCAGGAATGCCTTCCCTCCACTTGGCCGGAAGTCTATGGGAGAATTGCACAGGGAAAGCGCGGTCCTCAGGGAACACGGCGAAATCGCCTGTCACCGAAGCTTTGAGAGAAGCGGTCTCGGCCTCTGTGGCGACCAGGCCCATCGGGCTCCAGAAATCGAAACGGGTGAGGCTCTCGAAAGCAGTGAGCTTGGCGGACGGAAGGGATGCAGCCGAAGATGCGACTTTATCAGACCAAGCCTTGTCCGCCTCATATTCCGGAGCGAGATAGTCGTTCCAAGGTCTTCCGTAGCGGGCATCCCCGTGGCCTTTGCGGAACACACAAGGCAGATAATACACGTAATACACTCCTGCACCGGAAGCAGGGCGGAAGGCCACCGTGCCCTCATCCGAACTCATTGAAATAACAGCAACGTCCTTGATCTCATTATCTTCCGCATCAGTGACCTTGATCCTCTTGGTCTCGATGCGGAGATCAGGGCGCCTCCACGGGAGCGACACCACCACGGCATCCGTTGCGGCTTCCGTCACCTCGATGACAGCACGATGATTGCCATGCTGATCCATTTCCCAAGGATTGTCCGTAATACGGACAGGGACTCCGTCTATAGAGAATTCTTCATAACGGCTCTCTCCGTCCGGAGAACCTGCAGAGCCTGAACAGCAGACGCAGCATACTGTTGCAAAAATGCCAAGAATCAGTCTTTTCATATTTTTATAAATCTTTTTCTGTCAGAATAGTTTCTTATCCACTGAGAGGAAGTTTCCGAGCTGCGGTGAAACGGCCTTGAAAGGGCCTTTCCCGCTCTTGCGGGCATCAATCTCAGACTTGAGCCAGTCCTCCACTGATGTATCGATCATATTGTCATACGGTTTGCCGACACCGAGGCGGTCAGGCCAGAGAAGCGCTTCTTCAACAAGTTTTTCAGCCTTGGAGAGCTGCCCCTTGTCAATGGCAGCGGCTGCAAGATGCAGTTTGATGTGACGGTACTTGTCATGGCTGCCCCTGAGACCTTCGAACGGGAGATATTCGATCCTGTCAACCACTTTCCCGGCCTTGGAGATCATATCCGCAGCGATATATGCGTCAATCAGAGCATCGCCTATCTGGACATTGTCCGGATGCTTGGCATAGAATTTCTCCAGCATGGTCACTGCCTGGACCGCATTCCCGGCTTTCACAAGATTAGAAGCAAGCATCTTGCAGTAGCGCCATCCCTCCGGATCGATGGACAGAGCCTTCTCAAGGTCAGCACGGTCATTGGTAAAGCCATACCTGTAGGCATAATACGGAGCATAATCGGAACTGTTGTCCTCCAGAAGCTTCCGCGCGCAGCATTTCCTGCCGAGATGATCTTCGAGCATGGCCAGCAGATATGAAGGTTTCCACCCGCCGCAATTGTCAACAGCCCATTTGAGAGGAGCGTAGGATTCGCTCCTGAACGGGAACACGAAACTGATATCGCCCGAACATGCAGCAGGCAGGGCATCAACGTCATTCTTAAGGTATGCCGTCCAGATAGCGGTAAGCGCATTCCGCTCAGGAAGGGCCTCAAGCACCTTTGCGCCTTCGCAGTCAAGCCCAAGGCTGTGATAGAACACAGCGAGCTCGAGATAGTCCTCCCATGGGATCTCCTCCTTGAAAGTTTCGGCGAATGCGGCAGCATCAATGCTGCCTGAAAGGAACTTCTCGGCATCTACAAAATGACTCAGCGGGTTCAATGCCGCAATGTCCTCAAGTCCCTTGCCGCTCACCTTGTACAGTATGCTCATGGCAGTGACATTGTTGCCGTTGCAGATTATGGCCTTGCGGGCATAGTCTCCGGCGAGTTCCTTGTCACCCCTCTTGAAATGCAGCCTTGCAAGTTCGGTGAATGCGGAAGACCTGAGAGGTCCGTTCGTAATGGCGCAGACCTCGAAACGATCCATGGCATCAGCGTATTTGCCAAGGGCCGCGGCGGCAAGGCCTCCTATATAACCTGAGTCAGGATCATACTGATCAATGGAAAGACCCTTGTCTGAATATGCGTATGCTCCGGCATAATCCATCTTGTGGTACAGGAGGAATGCCTTGAGATCTATGGCCTGCAGCATGGCAGGATCGGCCGCAAGCGCCTTATCGACAAGCTGCTCGGCATCAGCATATTTCCTCATACCGACGTAGTCCCTTGCGAGCATGACAAGTCCTGCAGGGGAATCCGGATCGAATTCGGGATTCCTGTCCTGAGGACGATCGACGGTCTCGTCATCGACGCGCCAGATGATGCGTCCGCCCGCGCACACGGATGCCGGATCGCCTTTAACTTCCACGGTGACAGGCTTTGTCGGGCTGAGTATCTCATTGCCTTTATACAGTACCTTTCCGGAAGCGTCGGCCACCGTGATTCCGCCCTTCAACGGACGAAGCGGGTATATGCCCACCACCGTCTTCCCTTCAACTTTGCTCACTGATGTCACTGCATCCAGGGTGACATTGTCAGCGGGACCTATACCGGCAAATGGCAGCCAGTAATCCGACCACTGGTCAGTGGCGAACGGGGTGAAAAGCATCTGCCTGTATGAAGATTTGAGGGAGCATGTCTCGGTATTCTGATTGAAAAGTTTTCCACTCTGCATCTCGATATACTGAGGACGGGTATCTGTAAGAAGATCGACCCAGATATTGCCGCTCTCGCTCTGTGCCCAGGTGAAGTACTTGCGTCCGAGCTTCTCGTCACGGACTGACCAGTGCATCACACCATAGTCCTCGGACGGATAATATGTCCCGAAGAAAGGCTTGTGGCTTCCCACCATGTGGTATGACTTGCTGTCCCCATAAGCCTGATTGCCGTATATGCTCAGATCAAGACCATCCTCGGAAATCGGGTAACTGAGTTTTTCTCCACTGTGACCAATGGCATTGTGGCTCGGATATATGAACACGGCGTCATCGCTGGTCTTCACTCCGGAATTGGCCCATGAATAGAACGGCTGATATTCGCTGCTTTCATTGTGCCAGGTGGACGTGGTGCGCACGTATGCTGCATCCTTGGGGAGGTTGACCTCTATCGTCCAGTGGCTTCGGCTTAGCATCTCGAAGACGCCTATGTAGCAGCTGACGCTCCCGTCGGCCTTCTTCTCTATCTTCCAGTCCACAGGGGAGGCGCATGACGGTGCATGGCCTATCACGCCATAATTGAATTCGATACCGCCGCTGGTCCATGGTCCGCGGAGAGCGATCTCACGGAACTTGACAACGTCATTGTCGTAGAACAGTTCCTTGCCGTCCGTCTTGTCATAGATCGACCACACCTTGCCGCCAACCTCCGGGAAGACCTTGACCCTGAGATACTCGTTCTCCAGGACAATCATCTTCCAGCTCTGGTCCCCGCCATTCTTGGTGAACTGCTGGAATCTCCAGTAAGGATATATCTTGCCCATCTGCGGGACAGGATCCGGATCCCCATAAGGATATGTACGCATAAGGGTATCCTTGACCGAGACGGTCTGTGCTGATGACATCACGCAGGCTGCAAAGAGTAAAACTCCCGCGATGATAAGACGTCGTGAGGCTGCTGGTTTTAACATATTTGATAAAATAAAATGTCAGTTTTCTTCCTTGGAGAAGAATCTCCATTGGAAAAGCACCAGGTAGAACGCGCCGCAGGTCACGCAACTGTCGGCGAAGTTGAACACCGGGCTGAAGAATATCACATGGCCGTCAGGCGCAGTGATGAGAGGGAAATAGAGCATGTCCACAACCTTGCCGAACATGAACGGAGCATAATCCCAGATTATGCCGTAGAAAAGGCAATCGACTATGTTCCCGAACGCCCCGGCAGTAATCATGGTGAGTCCGACCAGCACACCGGCCGGAGCCTTCCCCTTACGGCAAAGCGAATCTATCCACCATATGAGCACTCCGCAGAGACATATCCTGAAAAAGGACAGGCAGAACTTCCCCACCTTGCCTCCGAACGCCATGCCGAACGCCATGCCTTCGTTCTCCACGAAACAGAGCCGGAACCAGTCGCCGATGACAGGAATCTGCTCGCCGAGCGACATGTTCGTCTTGACCAGATATTTGCTTATCTGGTCAATGACAACGAGAATCAGTCCCAGGACAATAAGCCTTGTCCTTCTGGAAATTTTCATCTGTGCCTAGTTCTTGCCTGATTTTGCGAGCATCTCCTTGGCCTCCACGGTCAACGTGGCATGAGGTACGAGACGAAGCCTTTCCTTAGGTATGAGTTTACCTGTGACGCGGCATATGCCATAGGTCTTGTTCTCGATGCGTGCAAGCGCAGCTTCGAGATTCTTGATGAACTTGTACTGGCGCTGGGCCATCTGGCTGGCCTCCTCCTTGGAGAGCTGGTTGGCACCGTCATCCTCCACGGTCTTGAATGACGGAGAGGTATCCTCTATGTCATTGGTTCCGTTATGCATGACTACATCGCGGAGCGTGGTGTACTCAGCCTTTGCTTTTGCAAGCATTTCTTCGATGATTACCTTGAACTCGGCAAGTTCGGCATCGGAATAGCGTATTTTCTCTTCTGCCATGGTCTATAGTTTTATGATTAACGTGTTACTTTTATCTTGATGATACCCTCATCCCATTCCGTATCGACCGCACCTGCACCGGCCTCGGAAAGCTGTCCTGAGGTCACTGTCCTGGCAAGGGTCTGGGATGCGAGGTAATCCTTGAATGACGCGAGGGATGCATTTATTTCCGTCAGGGTCTCACCTTCGGCGTAGATTACCACGTCCACCTTGTCGGTGACGTCGAAACCGCTGTCTTTGCGTATGTTCTGTATGCGGTTGATCAGCTCCCTGGCCACGCCTTCGCTCTTGAGGATGTCGGTGACCTCTATGTCGAGGGCGATGGTCAGCTGTCCTTCAGATGCCACGAGCCAGCCCGGCATGTCCTCGGAGGTGATTTCGTAATCCTCCGGAGCAAGGGTTACAGGCTCTCCGGCAATGTCAAGCGTGTATGTGCCCGCAGCCTGGATGGCCCCTATGGTCTGTTGGTCGAACTGCCCGAACGCCGCAGCGATGGTCTTCATACGAGGACCGTATTTCTTGCCGAGGGTACGGAAGTTCGGCTTGATCTTCTTCGTGATTATGCCTGTAGTGTCGGCTATGAACTCGGCCTCCTTCACGTTGACTTCAGAAAGAATGATATCCTTCACGTTCTCCAACTGGGCGCGCACCGTTTCGGAGATGACAGGAATGACGAGTTTGGAGAGCGGCTGACGCACCTTGATGTTGACTTTGCGGCGCAGGGCCAGCACAAGTGAAGTTGCCTTCTGCGCGAGTTCCATACGCTCTTCGAGGTCCTTGTCAACAAGCGCCCCATCGCATTCCGGCATCATCTCGAAATGCACTGATTCCGCCTCCGGCACGAGGTCGCGGTACAACTGGTCCATATAGAACGGAGCGATAGGAGCGGAAAGGACCGCCACGGTCCGGAGCACCTCATACAACGTCTGATATGCGGCCATCTTGTCCTCGGTGAGGCCGCCGCCCCAGAAGCGCTTGCGGTTCAGGCGGACGTACCAGTTGGATACATGGTCGCAGACAAAGTCCTGGATGAGACGTCCCGCAAGGGTGACATCGTAGTCCTCATAGGCGGCGCGGACTTCCTTGACGAGGGTGTTGAGCAGGGAAATGATCCAACGGTCGATCTCCGGCCTCGAAGCATAAGGCACGGCCTCGGCCGACGGGTCAAAGCCGTCAACGTTCGCATAGAGTGCGAAGAATGAATATGTGTTGTACAGGGTGCCGAAGAATTTGCGGCGCACCTCGTCCACTCCGGCCTCGTCAAACTTGAGGTTGTCCCAAGGCTGGGCGTTGGTGAGCATGTACCAGCGGAGCGGGTCGGCTCCGTATGTATCCATGGCCTTGAAAGGATCCACGGCGTTGCCGAGGCGCTTGCTCATCTTCTCCCCCTTCTTGTCAAGGACAAGTCCGTTGGAGATGACACGCTTGAACGCCGGGGTGCCGCTGACCATGGTATGGATAGCATGAAGGGTATAGAACCATCCGCGCGTCTGGTCCACACCCTCGGCGATGAAATCCGCCGTGCATCCGAAATCAGGGGAATCGATGCCGCGCAGTCCTGTCTGGGCGTACGGCATGGATCCGGAGTCGAACCATACGTCGATGAGGTCGGTCTCCCTCGTCATCTTCCGCCCTGAAGGGCTCACAAGGAATATGTCGTCCACATACGGGCGGTGGAGATCTATCCTGTCATAGTTCTCAAGACTCATGTCTTCCGGATCGAAGCCGGCAGCCTTGAACGGATTGGACTCCATGATGCCTGCGGTAACAGATTTCTCGATCTCGGCATAGAGTTCGCGCACACTGCCGATGCAGATCTCCTCCTTGCCGTCCTCGGTACGCCATATCGGGAGCGGTGTGCCCCAATAGCGGGAGCGGCTGAGGTTCCAGTCCTGGATATTTTCAAGCCACTTGCCGAAACGGCCTGTCCCGGTGGCCTCCGGCTTCCAGGTTATCTGCTCATTGAGGGCCATCATCTGCTCGCGTACTGCGCTGGCCTTGATGAACCAGGAGTTCAGCGGATAATAGAGCACCGGCTTGTCTGTACGCCAGCAGTGAGGATATGTATGGACGTGCTTCTCTATCCTGAAGGCCTTGCCCTCAGCCTTGAGCATCACGCTGATGTCGATATCAAGGGTCGGATCGTCCGGACCGAGGGTCGGGTCATAGGCATTCTTGACGAATCTGCCGGCCCACTCGGCATAACTGTCCCTGACATGATTGGCAACATAGTCCGGATCAAGGTCTTCGATGCGGTAAAAACGGCCCTGCGGGTCCACCTGGGCCTGCGGAGCGCCGTCCTTGTCCGTGACATAGAGACCCGGCACACCGGCTGCCTTTGCCACCTTGGCGTCATCCGCTCCGAAAGTCGGTGCGATATGGACGATACCGGTACCGTCCTCTGTGGTCACATAATCACCGGGGATGACGCGGAAGGCGCCCTCCTCCGGGATGAACCAAGGAATAAGCTGCTCATACTCCAGTCCGACGAGGTCGCCGCCCTTGATCGTACCCGGCAGCACCTCGAACTCCGTCTTGCCACTGAACCATGCGCCGACAAGAGCCTCCGCGAGAATATATGTCGCTGGCTTCCCGGAATAAGGGTTCACGCTGCGGACCTTCACATAGTCGATATTCGGTCCTACGCAGAGAGCCGTGTTGGAAGGCAGTGTCCAAGGAGTGGTTGTCCATGCGAGGAAATAGAGTTCATCCTCACCTTTCACCTTGAACTGCACGCAGGCGGTCGTATCCTTGACGTCGCGGTAGCAGCCCGGCTGGTTCAGTTCGTGGGAGCTGAGTCCCGTCCCGGCCGCAGGGCTGTATGGCTGTATGCTCTTGCCCTTGTAAAGATATCCCTTGCCGTATATGTCCTTGAGAAGCCACCAGAGGGTCTCGATGTAACGGTTGTCGTAGGTGATGTAAGGATCGTCCATATCCACCCAGTAGCCCACCCTCTCTGTGAGGTTGCGCCACTCGGCGGTATATTTCATCACCTCGGAACGGCAGGTCCTGTTGTACTCCGCGACACTTATCTTCGTGCCTATATCCTCCTTCGTGATGCCCAGTTTCTTCTCCACGCCAAGCTCGACGGGAAGACCGTGGGTGTCCCAGCCCGCACGCCTGCGCACCTTGTATCCGGTCTGCGTCTTGTAGCGGCAGATGGAGTCCTTGATGGAACGGGCCATCACGTGATGTATGCCCGGCATGCCGTTGGCAGAAGGAGGACCTTCAAAGAATATGAACTCCGGAGCCCCCTCACGTATCTCAAGGGACTTTTCAAACGCGCCTATCTTCTTCCACCGGTCCAGAACCTCATTCCCTGTCGAAACCAGGTCCAGACCCTTATACTCTTTGAATGTCATAATTTTTGGTTATTTTTGCACCTAATAAGTTGACAAAGTTAATCAATTCTGCTTTCTTTTACAATGGGTATACTGGACATTGTTCTCCTTCTCTGTTTCGTTCCGGCAATAGTGCGGGGATTATCAAAAGGGTTCATAGCTGAAATCATCTCCCTTGTATCCATTATCCTGGGCGCCTGGCTGGCGTTCAAGTTCTCCGATCTTGCAAGCACCTGGCTTTCCAATTACCTCCAGCTTGAGCCCAAGACGCTTCACATCCTCGCTTTTGCAATCATAATCATACTCACCATACTGCTGCTCTACTGGCTGGGCCAGATTCTGACCAAGATCATCAAGATCGCCACCCTCGGATGGCTCAACAGGCTGATGGGCATGATAATAGGCATACTCAAGGTGGCCCTGCTGCTCGGAATCATCATCATGGTCTTCGAAGGCCTTAACGACAAGTGGCATCTCATCAAACCGGCGGTCACGGACGATGCCGTCGTTTACAACGCGCTCAAGGACTTCGCGCACACCATATTCCCATATCTTAAAAGTTTTGTCGCAAACGCCGCCAGCGGCGATATGGCAGGAGGCCTGACAAATGTCTAGGATTATTCTCATCGAGACTTCCACCGCACTGTGCTCCACCGCCATTGCAGTGGACGGGAAGATTGCATGCTACAAGGAAAGTGTCACGCCCAGGGCACAGGCCGCCATGACCGCTCCGTTCATCAAGGAGATGGCAGACAGCCTGGGAATCAGCATCAAGGACTGCGATGCCGTCTGCGTCAGCGCAGGTCCGGGCTCATTCACGGGCCTGAGGGTCGGAGTCTCCACCGCGAAGGGGCTCTGCTTCGCCGCAGACATCCCTCTTCTCAGCATAGGGACCCTCGAAACCCTGGCGTTCCAGGCAATTTCGGAAAAACAACTCCCTGAAGGATGCAGATATATTGTCCCGATGATAGATGCACGCAGGATGGAGGTCTATACTTCCGTATTCTCGCCGCAGGGAGAGCGTCTCGGGGAAATCGAACCGCGCATCATAGATGAAAGCAGCTTCAGCGCCGAACTGGAGCAGGGCCCTGTTCTTTTCATAGGGGACGGCGCCGGCAAATGCGGCGGGGTCATCACCCACCCTGATGCACATTTCGTACAGGCATGCCCGAGGGCGGATGCCATGCTCATTCCGGCACTGCGGGAATTCGAAGCCGGCCATTTCCAGGGTACGGCTTATTTCGAGCCGTTCTATCTCAAGGACTTCGTAGCGACCGTCAGCAGAAAAAAACTTTTCTAGCCCCATGGACGAAGGACTCAAAGACATATTGTTCGCATTGCTCGCCATGGCTGTCCCCATCGCAGCCGCCGTCCTTGATTCAAAGAGGAAAAAGGACAGGAACGCCCAGGTGAAGGCATATCCTGTCACGGAAGAGGAACTCAGGAGCCTGAACCCGGATTCCGATGAGGACGAGACCGGAGATGAATACGGCACGGAGGATACGGCGGAAGATAACATCCGGGGCTCCGTCCAGCCGCCGCAGGAGAAGAACGCCCCGGGGGCATCTCCTGCAATATCAGAGAAGCCGCGGCTGAGCCGCGAGGAGAAGAGGAAACTCATCATCTACTCTGAAATTATGAAACCGAAGTATGATGAGTAATTGAATAAATTGTTATATTTGCATTCGGTAAAGGGTTCTGTCTTCAGGCAGGACTCCTTTTTAATTCATTTTATATGGCAGAAGTACACTACATGAGCCAGGAAGGCCTGGACAAATTCAAGAAAGACCTGTCCGAGGCGCTTGCACAGCGTCCGGCCATTGCCGCCGCCATCGCGGAGGCCCGTGAGAAGGGGGACCTTTCTGAAAACGCTGAATATGAGTCAGCCCGCGAAGCACAGGGGCTGCTCGAGTTGAAGATTGCACAGCTTCAGGATATGATAGCAAACGCAAAGGTGCTTGACAGTTCGCAGCTGAGCACGGACAGAGTGCAGATGCTCACCAAAGTCAAGGTGGAGAACATGACCGCAAAAAGGGAGATGCAATTCACCATCGTGGGTGAGAAGGAGGCGGATTTCGCCGCCGGCAAACTTGCCGCCACCACCCCTATTGCAAAGGCCCTCATAGGACATGGCAAAGGTGAGATCGTCGAAGCCCATGTCCCGTCCGGAGTAATCAAATTCAAGATTCTTGACATTTCCATCTGATGGCTACGATATTCACAAAAATCGCTAAGGGTGAGATTCCCTCATATAAAGTGGCGGAGGACGACAGGTTCTACGCCTTTTTGGACATAAGCCCGCTTGCAAAGGGTCATACTCTCGTAATCCCGAAGGATGTGGAGGATGACTATATCTTCCATCTCGAGCCGGAGGTGTACGAAGGTCTCTGGGCTTTCGCACGCAAAGTGGCCCTGGCAGTCAAGGCCGCTGTCCCATGCAAGCGCGTGGGAGTTGCCGTACTGGGCATGGAAGTCCCGCACACTCACATTCATCTGGTCCCGCTCCAGACCGAAGGCGATCTGGATTTCCGCAAGGAACACCTGAAGGTCACCCCTGAAGAGCAGGCCCGCATCGCAGCATCAATCCTGGCAGAATATGAAAAATTATAGAATACTTGCCGTACTTGCAGCAGCTCTGGTCCTGTCATCCTGCGCAGAAAAGGCGACAATCAAGGGATCGCTCACTAACGGCCCCGACAAGGAAGTAATAGTCAAGCAGTTGAATATCAACTCCTATAATGTGCTTGACACCATCAAGACCGCAAAAGACGGTTCCTTCCTTTACAAAGTACCAGTCAAGGACGGACAGCCCGAATTCATCTACCTTTTCTACGGAGAGACGAGGATAGCAGCGCTCCTTCTCGAGAAAGGAGAGACAGCCCAGGTGACAGCCGACACCCTCGGCACCTTTGAGGTCTCAGGATCCGAGGGCTCCGAGAAACTTGCAGTCGTGGACCGCAAATACACCGACTTCATAAACAGCGTGCTTGAGTGCGAGACCGCCAGGGAAATCTCCCATCTGTATGTCAGCCACTACCGGGAATCCGTCAAATACGTACTCGGCAACCAGAAGTCACTCACCTGTATCCCGGTGCTTTTCGAGCAGCTGACGAACGAGATTCCGATATTCAACAACCCGACGGACGCCATTATCTTCAGGGGAGTAGCCGACTCTCTCAAAACGATTTATCCTGAATCCATCTATGTCAAGGCTCTGGACAAGGAAGCTTCACGCCGTGAACAGAAACTGACCATAGACAGCAAGTTCAATGCAGCGGAGGCCCTGGGCTATCCGGACCTCAACCTTCCTGACATGAAAGGACAGAAGAGGGCGATCAGTTCCATCGATGCCAAAGCCATCCTGGTGCACTTCTGGGATTCATCCCGGCCGGCTCAATCCCTGCTCAACAACGAAGGGCTCCTCCCTGTCTATAAGGAGTTCCACGATAAAGGTTTTGAGATTTATTCCGTCTGTCTGGATGCGGACAAGACACAGTGGGGCAACGTGGTGAAGTCGCAGAAACTTCCTTGGATCAATGTGAATGACGGGCTTGGAGCTCGTTCCTCATCCGTCTTTCTCTACAATATAACCAACCTTCCGTCATCTTTCCTGATCGTTGACGACGAACTTCAGAATGTCAACATATCCGGTGCCGACGGACTTAGAAAAGAACTCGGCAGGCTGCTTCGTCAATAGACAGCTGGGCCTTCAGCTCATCAACGGACTTGAAGATTCGTTCGTCGCGCATGCGGCGGACGAATTTTATTTTTATGTCCAGACCGTATATGTCTTCAGTGAAATCGAAAATGTGGGTTTCAATTATGTCCCCGACATTCGTCATGCCGAAATATGATCCACCGATGGTCTCGACCTCAGTGAAATAGACACCATGGCCCGGGACCGCTTTCAAAGGATCGTACAAGCGCATGTTAGCAGTAGGGAAACCTATTGTGCGGCCCAATTGCTTGCCGGGGACGACCACGCCCGTGAGGCTGAAATTGTATCCCAGCATGGCTGATGCCTCCCCGACATGGCCTTCGGCGAGTGACCTGCGGATAAGAGTGGAGCTGATGTTGCCGAGAGCGGGAATGATGACAGGTTCAAGCCCGAGAGTCCTGGCCTCGGATGCAGCCTGCTCAGGTGTCAGCTGGTCGGATCCGAGCCGGTTGTCATAGCCCAGCAGCACGGTGCCGGCACCATAGCGTCGGGACACTATCTCCCCAAGATACTCCCGGCCGGTCATACGGCTGAATTCCCTGGTGAACGGAACGACTTCAACCCTGTCCACGCCCATGCTCTCCAACATGGACTTCTTCTCTTCGAGCGAAGTGAGGAGGCGGAAATCGCGGGCTCCGTTCTGGAGCACGGTGCGCGGATGAGGCCAGAATGTGATTACGAGGCTCTCGTCACCGCGCCTGTGCGCCTCGTTGACGAGAGTCTCTATCACCTTACGGTGTCCCAGATGGACACCGTCAAAAAAACCTGTTGCGGCTACAGCCATTTCACGAGAGGGAAATCCTGTCTGTGCGGCAGACGTGGATTCTTAGGGTAAACCCTGGTGCCTACCTGGTACATACCCGTCCTCTCAGGAAGGATGGAGGCACGGAATGTTGCGATACCGTTCTCGAAGGATGCAAGTGCATACTGACATACCTCCTGGATATGGAGTTTTCCCTTCTTGTCGGCGGAAGTGAAAATCATCTCAACCCCGAGGTCCTCAGGCTTGATGCGGCCAAGGTCGATCACCAGTTCGCTCTCAAGCTTATTCTCCTGGGACAGGGTATATGATGTGGCAGGCTGCGTGTATGAGAGTATGCGCATGTTGTGCCACTCCATCGACATGGTCTGTTTCCATGCTGCAATCTCCTTGGCTACCTTTGCATTCTCAGCGGCAAGTTCATGGAAACGTTTCTCCTGAGGTATATAGTACTGGTTGCAGTAGTCCGTAAGCATCCTGTTGGTGGTGAAGTTGCTTGCAACCTTTGCTATGGTATTCTTGATATACCCTATCCACTCGGCAGAGCGTCCGGTACCTTTCTCTATGTTGTAGTAAGCAGGGACGATTTCGTTCTCAATGATATTGTAGATTGTAGCGGAATCAAGTTCGTTCTGGTAACCCTGGTCATCATAGGTGCGCTCCTGAGGGAGAGCCCAGCCTGCACCTTCCTTGTAACCTTCAACCCACCATCCGTCAAGCACTGAGAAGTGCATGACACCGTTCATGGCAGCCTTTTCACCCGATGTGCCCGATGCTTCCTGAGGACGTGTAGGGTTGTTGAGCCATATATCTACGCCCTGGACCATCCTCTTCGCAAGAGTGATGTCATAACCCGGCACAAAGATGATCTTGCCGAGGAACCTGTCCTCCTTGGATATCTCTATGATCCTCTTGATGAGGTCCTGTCCGCCGCCGTCAGCAGGGTGGGCCTTGCCGGCGAAGATGAACTGCACCGGACGCTCCGGATTGTTGACTATGGCATCGAGCCTGTCAAGGTCGCTGAATAGCAGGGTGGCTCTCTTGTATGTAGCGAAACGGCGTGCGAAGCCTATGGTAAGCACATCATCGCGAAGGCGCTCCTTGATAATGACGGACTGCCTCGGTGTATAGTGTGCGCTCATCACCGGATCCGTGAGTCTCTCGCTGATATATTTCACGAGTTCCCTCTTGACATGCTTGCGCACCGTCCAGATATCCTCGTCAGGGACGGAATAGATTCCGTCGAAACAGGATTTGTCATAATGGTGGGTGGCGAACTGCTCTCCGAACGCCGGAGCCTGGAGGGCCTTCATGCGCTTGGATCCCCATGTCGGGTAATGCACTCCGTTTGTCACATAACTGATATAGAGTTCCTCCGGAAGATATCCCGGATACATGTCGGCGAAGATGTCCTGGCTGACCTTGCCATGAAGCATGGACACACCGTTGACATTCTGGGAGAGGTTGGCGGCAAGCACACTCATGGAGAATTTCTCGTCATGGTTGTCGGGATCGTTCTTCCCAAGGTCCATGAAGCCCCTCCAGTCGATACCGTAACGTCCGGGATAATGACCGAGATACCTGCCGAGAAGGCCTTCGTCGAAAGCATCGTGTCCGGCAGGGACAGGGGTATGTGTGGTGAAGAGCCCTGATGCCCTGACGAGTTCCACAGACTCGTTGAACGACAGGTGTTCATTCTGCATGTATTCACGGAGCCTTTCGAGGCCGGCGAATGCGGCATGTCCTTCATTGTAGTGATATACTGAAGGATTGAGTCCGAGGGCACGGAGCGCACGAACTCCTCCGATTCCAAGCAGTATCTCCTGCTTGAGACGGTTTTCCCAGTCGCCACCGTACAACTGATGGGTGACCTGGCGGTCCTCAGGAAGGTTGGCCTCGAAGTCAGTGTCGAGAAGATAAAGGTCGGTACGTCCTACCGCAACTTTCCAGAGACGGGCCCTCATCTCACGTCCCGGCAGGTTCATCCCGACGGAGAGCCAGTTTCCGTCCTTGTCGAAGACAGGCTCGGCCGGTATCTTCAGGAAGTCCTGGGCGTCATATTCTGCCACCTGATTGCCCTGAGGGGTGAGCCTCTGGGTGAAATATCCGTAGCGGTAGAGAAGACCTACCGCCACAAGGTTGACATTCATGTCACTCGTTTCCTTGAGGTAGTCTCCGGCAAGGATACCGAGTCCGCCGGAATATATCTTGAGGGAGGTGTCGAGGCCGTATTCCATGCAGAAATAGCCGACAGACGGCTCTGTCCTGTTGGCTTTCTCCGCCATGTATGACTCGAAATCATACATTACGGCGTTGAGGTCGGCAAGGAATTTCTTGTCCTTGGCCAGTTCATTGTATCTCTTGAGGCTGACCTTGTCGAGTATTTCCATCGGATTGTGGCCGGATTTGTGCCACAATTCAGAGTCTATCGTCTTGAAGAGGGATTTGGCGTTATCGTTCCAGCACCACCACAAATTCTTGCACAATGTCTCCAGCCCGGACA
>JAZRXV010000079.1:0-12070 GCA_045600405.1 Candidatus Cryptobacteroides sp. | reverse complement strand
GTTTCCCTCACAGCCGCACAAAGTGGTTTGCAAACTGCGCCTGAACGCCGTATGCGGTGGGCCTACCACCATCTCTTTCAAAGTTGCGAAGAACATCTTTCAAGTGGCCAACCCTACAAATGTTCTTCTCGTGACACACCGCTTTCTACAAATATAAGCATTTTCTTCATTATATTTGCGGAAGTGTATGCGTAAGAAGGAATCATCTCCAACAAAACCGTCTTGGGCTGTCTCACTTGCACTTATAGCAGTGCTGGTGGGCTTGATGTTCTGTGTGATACGGGTCTTCGGGTCCGATGCTCTGAACGGCGGAAGCCAGGTGGTCCTGCTGCTGACGGCCGGGCTGGTGATAGCCGTTTCGATGATTGCTTACGGTTGCCCGTGGGACAGGCTCGAGGAGGCTATCAAGGACAACCTAAGGGCCATAGGTTCTGCCATAATCATTCTGCTGCTCATCGGTGCGATCAGCGGAAGCTGGATGGTGAGCGGGATAGTGCCGACACTTATCTGCTATGGCCTCAAGGTCATCACGCCATCCTTATTCCTCTTTGCCTCCTGCCTGATCTGCGCCCTTGTATCGTTGATGACTGGCAGTTCGTGGACCACCGTAGCCACGATAGGCGTAGCCCTGATCGCGATAGGTTCGACCCTGGGCTTCTCCCCTGCCATGTCCGCCGGCGCCATTTTGTCCGGGGCATATTTCGGCGACAAGATATCACCTCTTTCCGACACCACGGTGCTGGCATCCTCCGCAGCGGAGACCCCACTGTTCACACATATCAGGTATATGATGATCACGACGGTGCCTTCATTCACCATCACCCTCGTCATATTCCTCGTGATGAGCCTATGCCACACCACGGCATCCGAAATGCACATCAATGAAGTGAGTGATGCACTGAAGGAGTCCTTCACCATCAGTCCGTTGCTGCTTGTGGTGCCGATTGTCACAGGAGTGCTGATTGCAAAGAAAGTTCCTGCAATCATAACCCTGCTCTGTGCAGCTTTGATGGCGGAAGCGGCTGCACTTCTGGCACAGCCTGACGTGATCCTCGGGATATCCGGAGCAACGGCGCAGGCGCTGGACGCAACTTCAGCCTTCAAGGGCGTCATGATAAGCCTGTACGACAGCACCTCAGTCCAGACCGGCAGCGAAGCCATCAATTCCCTGGTGCACACAAGAGGCATAAACGGGATGCTGCCTACCGTATTCCTGATCATCAGCGCGGCAGCACTGGGCGGGACCCTGATAGGCAGCGGAATGATAGGGAGCATCACGGAAGCATTAGGGAGAAAGATAGAATCCCGCACTTCACTCGTGGGAGCAACGGTAGGCACCGGTTTCCTCTCCAACCTGATTGTCGGAGACCAGTTCCTGTCAATAATCCTGACCACAAGCCTGTACAAGGAACTTTACAGGAAGAAAGGATATGAGGGAAGGCTGCTCAGCCGCTCCACCGAGGACTCGGCGACGGTTACTTCGGTACTGATCCCATGGAACTCCTGCGGCATGACACAGTCCACGGTCCTGCATGTCGCCACCCTGGATTATCTGCCATTCTGCTTCTTCAACATCATTTCGCCGATGATGTCAGTCACCATAGCCGTGCTTGGCTACAAGATTTTTCGAAGAACTCCTGAAGAAGAGCCTACAGTAGAGCAATGATGCCGGCGTAATACTTCTTGGAGACAGGAATGCCTTCACTGCCCATCGTATCCAGAACGGCGGAATAAAGTCCGCCATCTTCCTTGCGTATCATCTTGACATGTGCCGGATTGGCAATATAGCATCTGTGGATCCTGACAAAACCGGCACTTTCGCACAAAGGCTCAATGCTTTTCATCGTGGAACGGAGCTGGAATTTCCTGGCGGCACCGTTCTCCAGATAATGAATGATCACATAGTTTTCATTCGTCTCGATATAGAGGACGGAGCTGGCTGGCAGAATCAGTTTGAGGACCTTGCGGTTGTCATAGAATTTAAGTCTGGAACTTTCTTCCACCGATATGCCCGAATTGGACAGGTTGATGTAAAGATATATCAGAGCAAGGATAAAATAAGGGAATATCAGCACCTCGACGTACAAGGCAAGAACCCTCCCGAAATAATAGAAAAAGTTCCAGTCGCTCGGATCCAGAAGTGAAAAATACAACGAAGAAAGGACGGACATCAGCACAACCTCGCCCATGCACCATAACGCATACCATCCGAAATTGAACTGCGTCTGACGTACTACAAAATAGAAAAGCGTCCTCCCGATGAACATCGACAATGTAATGATGGCGCAGAGGATGGCGGTATTGAAAAAATATATATTGACAATTCCATACATTCCCTCAGCGGTATGCATGAGTTCATACAGGGCTCTCGGCTGATACATAAGAGCACAGAATATGAAGGATGTCGGCATCGCAAGGAAGTGCAGGACATTGGGAAATATCTTATAGTACAGCTTCGGAAACTTGGACATTTCATCAAATACTTGTTGTGACAAAGATAAACAAATAAAATTTAAGTCACAAAATATCCGGTATTTTGTCACAAAAACAGCGGTCAAGTCACAAAATACTATATTTCATAACAAACATTTCATCATAACGGGTGCCTTGGATAACTTTGCATCCGTTATCCATTGGATTTTCATAAAAACTTCAGAATGGACAAGGCTTTGCAGTCCCATTCTTTCCCGGAAAGGTCCTGTTGACAGATTCCCCGGATTAACCTAAGCTTGATACAGGGGACTGAGGACCGAGCCATAGCGCCTTCCCGGAGCAGAATTCCGGGAAGGCGCTACAGTTAAAAACTGTAAGTTCTTTTTGCTTTTCATATTATTAATGCCGAAATTAGCATTTCATTACGTTGGTTAGTATGAAAAAGCACCTTTCCCTATTCCTGTACGCCATGCTTCTTGTGGCGGTTCAGGGCTTTTCGCAGGACAAGACTGTACGGAGCATCCTTGAAACAGGACGCTCGGACAACCGTACCATGGAACACGCCGACTATCTGGCAAACAGGATAGGCGGCCGCATCATCGGCTCCCATGCTCTCGAAGAGGCCGAGAAATGGGCTGCATCCCAATTCGAATCATGGGGTCTGGAAGTAATGGTCCAGGAAGTCGGCGAAATAAATGTCGGCTTCGAAAGAGGCCCGTGGTCCGGACGCATGCTGGGCGAAGACGGCATGATTCTCCATTTCGGCACGCCGTCATACACTGCAGGCACCAAGGGGCCTCAAAAGGGCCACGTGGTACTGGCACCGACTTCAAGACAGCAGTTCGACAAGATGAAGGGGCGTCTTAATGGAGCATGGGTCCTTGTGGAAGGACGATCCAAGGGCTGGCCGATCGACATCCAGGCAGAAAGCGACACGACCTTCTACAAAGAGATGATCGAAGCCGGAGTGCTCGGTTTCATCCAGTCGGCCAAGGTTCCTATCACCCTCCTTTATGACAGGAAACACTGCTACGAGTTCACTCCGGACTCACTCCCGCAGGTCCCCGACATCAAACTCGACGAGAATCAGTTCGAGATCATAAAGAAAAAAGTCATCGAGAAAAGGGATTTCCTCCTCGAATTCGACATACGCAACCATTTCACCGTCGGTCCTGTCAAATACCACAATGTCATCGGCATACTGAGAGGAAGCAAGCATCCTGACGAATATGTCCTGCTCGGAGGACATCTGGACTCATACGACTCCGCCACCGGAGCGGTTGACGACGGTAACGGATCAGCGGTCACCATGGAAGCTGCAAGGCTCCTGGCCACTTCCGGTGCGAAACCGGACAGGACCATCATGTTCTGCCTCTGGACAGGCGAGGAATTCGGACTCTTGGGCTCCAAGTTCTTCGTGGAGAACAACACAGTGCCTCTCGACAAGATCGCCAACTATTTCAACAGGGACGGAGGTCCGCTCATGGCCACTTCCGTAATCGTACCTCCGGCCATGTATGACGATTTCGTCAAAGTTTGCAAGCCTCTTGAGAATTACAACGAGGACATACCGTTCAAAGTCGAAGAACGCCAAGGCGAACCGGGCCCCAGACCGAAGAAGGGCGGGGGTTCCGACCACGCATATTTCGCGAGGAACGGAGTGCCTACCATATCCCTGAGGGAAAGTGATCCGAAGGGATACAACTTCGATTACAGGGAGACCTGGCACACCGACCGTGACCTTTACAACAAACTCATCCCCGAATACATGGAGCACTCGGCCGTAGCGACCGCTGTCATATCATACGGAATCGCTAACCTCAACCATCTTCTTTCAAGGGAAGGGCTGTACAAAGAGGAGGGCCAGGAATGAAAGCCGTAATTCTTCAGACAGATATCATCTGGGCTGACCCCGAGGCCAACATAGCCAAGTTGGACGAGTTGTTCGCAACCTTGCCGGAAGCGGACCTCTACGTCCTTCCGGAGATGTTCACCACAGGTTTCGCCACCAAGCCGGAAGGCATAGCCGAAGACAAGGGACTGGGACTCGCATGGATGAAAAAGACCGCCGCAGAGCGCGGCTGCGCCATTGCAGGCAGCATCGCAACGTACGAGGATGGCAAATACTACAACAGATTCCACTTTGTCACCCCCGACAAGTGCTGGCAGTATGACAAACACCATCTTTTCACCTACAGCGGGGAGCATGAACATTTCACCGCAGGTACCGGGAAGGTGATAGCCGAATGGAAAGGTGTACGTTTCAGGCTTGCAGTCTGCTATGACCTGCGTTTCCCGGTATGGCTCCGCAACGGAGACGGCGGATACGATGTGCTGCTGGTGGTTGCCAGCTGGCCGAGCCCCCGCGCAGAGGCATGGAAGGCCCTTCTCAGGGCCCGCGCCATCGAAAATCAATGCTACGTGATAGGTGTCAACCGCATAGGAGATGACCCGAACTGCCACTACAGCGGTGATTCGGCCTTCATCAACGCATACGGACAGGATGCCGAAGAGATAGATATGAACCAACTGCAGGCTTTCAGGCAGAAATTCCCTGTGCTGAAGGATGCAGACAAATTTGAGATTTTATAGACATGTCGGAAAAGAGATTGCTGCTGGGCGATGAAGCTATTGCCCTCGGAGCCATAAACGCCGGCCTTTCAGGTGTATATGCCTATCCTGGCACACCGTCGACCGAAATAACCGAATTCATCCAGAAACACCCGCTGGCGAAGGAGCGCGGCATTCACAGCCGCTGGTGCACCAACGAGAAGACCGCCATGGAGGCGGCCCTCGGAATGTCATTCGCCGGCAAGCGCGCGCTGGTCTGCATGAAGCATGTGGGCATGAACGTATGTGCGGATGCGTTCGTAAACTCCGCCATCACCGGAGTCAACGGCGGACTTATCGTACTCGCCGCAGACGACCCGTCGATGCATTCATCCCAGAATGAACAGGATTCCCGCTTCTATGCGAAATTCGCCATGGTGCCGCTGTTCGAGCCGAGCACCCAGCAGGAGGCCTACGACATGGTGGACGAGGCCTTCCGCCTGTCCGAATCCGTGAAACTCCCCGTCGTGATCCGCGTCGTGACGAGACTTGCACATTCACGCGCTGCCGTCCAGACCGGTGAGACCGGCGGGATGAACGCCCTCAACCCGGCTTCCGACCGCGGCTGGGTGCTCCTGCCGGCAATCGCACGCCGCCAGTACAGCGCCCTGATCGACAAGCAGCCGGTCATCCTCAAATATAACGAGGCAGCATCAGGCATAGAATGCCAGAATGAGACACGCCATGCCAACGTGGGCGTGATAGCCTGCGGCATAGGATACAACTACGTCAAGGAGACAGGTGCGGACGTCCCTATCCTCAAGATCAACCGCTACCCTCTCCCTGCCGCCGCCATCAAGGCGCTTGCGCTCCGCTGCAACAGGATACTGGTCGTCGAAGACGGACAGCCTGTAGTCGAGCAGGAGATCCGTGGAATGCTCGGCGAGGGTTACAAGATTGCCGGAAGGCTCTCCGGAGCCCTCCCGAGGACCGGAGAACTCACCCCGGACAGCGTGGCGGAGGCGCTGGGCATCGAAGCCCCGGAGGGTCTCGCAAAGGCAGAGAACCTATCAGCACGTCCTCCTCAGCTCTGTCCCGGATGCGGACATCGCGACGTCTATACCGCCCTCAACAAAGTGGCGGCAGAATATCCTGGAGCAAAGATTTTCGGTGACATAGGATGCTACACCCTCGGAGCGCTGCCTCCTTTCCGCGCACTTGCGAGCTGCGTGGACATGGGCGCATCCATCACTATGGCCAAGGGAGCCGCCGACGCGGGCGTGTATCCGGCAATCGCCATCATCGGAGACTCCACATTCACCCACTCAGGAATGACAGGCCTCCTTGACGCGGTCAATGACAACGCCGACATCACGGTAGTCATATCCGACAACCTCACGACAGCCATGACGGGCGGGCAGGATTCCGCCGGCACAAGCAAGTTCGAAGCGATCTGCCGCGGGCTCGGCGTCCCTGAGGAGCATCTGCACGTAGTGGTGCCGCTGCCTAAGAACATGGAGGAAATCACTGAGATAATCCGCAGGGAGATCGAATACCACGGTGTATCCGTGATAATCCCTCGCCGCGAGTGCATGCAGACCTTAAAGAGACACAAAAAATGAAGAAAGATATAATTCTGTGCGGTGTCGGAGGACAGGGTATCCTCTCCATCGCAACGGTCATAGGAGAAGCCGCAACTGCGGCAGGGATCAATCTGAAACAGGCCGAAGTCCATGGCATGAGCCAGAGGGGCGGAGACGTGCAGAGCAATCTGCGCCTGTCCACCGAAACCATCTGGAGCGATCTCATCCCGCTCGGGCAGGCCGACCTCATCATATCCATGGAACCTATGGAGGCTCTGCGCTACACCGCTTATATCAACGGGAACAGCGCCGTGGTGACATCTTCCGCACCGTTCGAGAATATCCCCGACTACCCGGACAAGGAAGCGCTCATGAAGGAACTCGACGGCATGCCGAACCTGGTGAAGGCCGACATCGAGACCCTCGCCCGCGAGAATTCCATGCCTAAGGGCGCAAACATGATACTTCTCGGCATGGCCGCCAGATATATAGACATACTCAGCGCTGACGAGCTCAAGGCCGCGATATCACGCGTTTTCGCCGCCAAGGGTGAGGCAGTAGTGGAAAGCAATGTCAAGGCATTTGAAATCGGACTGCAGATATGAAAGTATTCAACGACAGGATTGTGGCGAAGGCATGCGAAGAATGCCATGTAGCCGATCTCTCCACCGCCACGATAGGTGAGATGCTCCTTGTGGCCCAGTATCTCGAGAGAACCACAGGAGAGCCCGTCATCAGGATGGACCAGGGTTCACCGGGACTTCCCATCAACAGTTTCGGCGTCGCGGCCGAGAAAAGGGCCCTCGATCAGGGACTTGGCAGCCAATATCCCGCCGCCGCAGGTGTGAAGGAACTTAAGGACGCGGGCTCACGCTTCGTCAAGGCATTCATCAACATTGACATAGCACCTCTTGGCTGCATACCTACCACCGGTTCTGTAGCCGGATCGTTCGGAGCTTTCATAGCAGCCACCCAGCGCATCCCGGGCAAGGACAAGATCCTGTTCATCGACCCTGGATTCCCTATCCAGAAATCCCAGCTCCGCATTCTTGGGATAGGTTGGAAGACATTCGACATATATTCCTTCCGCGGTGAGGCCCTGAGGGCGAAACTTGAGGAGGAACTTGCGGACGGAGACATCGCCGCCATAGTCTATTCAAACCCCAACAACCCGACATGGGCCTGTCTGGAGGAGAGCGAGCTCAAGATCATAGGCGAGATCTGCACGAAGCATGACGTCATAGTACTGGAGGACCTGGCGTATTTCTGCATGGACTACAGGCGCAACCTCGGCATACCGTACGAGGAGCCATATCTTCCTACCGCCGCCAGATACACTGACAACTACATCCTCATGCTGTCAGCCTCCAAGATATTCAGTTATGCAGGACAGCGCATAGCACTCTCATGCATAAGCGATGCCCTTTACAAGAAGCAGTATCCGGCACTTGCCGCCCGCTACCATGACAGCGGGATCTTCGGCGAGACCTTCACCGCATCCATCATGTACATGATCACCAGCGGCTGCACCGCCACAACGCAATATGCCTATGCCGAAATGCTGAATCTCAGCTGCGACGGCAAGATCAATTTCGTAGAGGACACCCGCGAGTATGAGCGCAGGGCCAACAGGATGAAATCCCTCTTCAGGAAACACGGATTCCATGTGGTTTACGACATGGATGTGACCAGGGAAGTCGGCGACGGATTCTTCTTCACCGTCGGATATCCCGGATTCAGCTCCAACGAACTGGTCGTGGAACTTGTCAAATACGGCATCAGCAGCATCAGTCTCGCCACCACAGGCAGCGACCAGCAGGGAGTCAGGGCATGCACCAGCCGCATGAGTCCGGAAATGTATGATGTACTTGACGAGAGGCTTGCAGCCTTTGACGCAGACCATAAGAAAAAAGGAGGGTCCGTAAAATGATCTGGAACGAGAATAAAGAATGCATGTCCCGCGAGGACATACGGGAGCTCCAGGGGCGCAGGCTTCACAAGATGGTGGACTATGTTTACCACCATACCCCTTTCTATAGGAAGAAGTTGCAGGAGATGGACATCACCCCTGACGACATTATGACTATAGACGACATCGGAAAGCTGCCGTTCACGGTCAAGCAGGACCTCAGGGACAACTATCCTTTCGGGCTCCAGGCTGCCGACCAGAACCAGATCATACGCATCCACGCGTCTTCCGGCACCACCGGCAACCCGACCATCGTAGGATATACCCGCAAGGACATCAGCATCTGGAGCGAATGCATGGCAAGGTGTCTGAGTTCATACGGGATAACCCGCGGTGACATATTCAGCGTGGCTTACGGCTACGGACTCTTCACGGGAGGTCTCGGCGTGCATTACGGCGTGGAGCAGATAGGCGCCGCAGTGGTACCTACCTCCACGGGCAACACTGAGAAACACGTCAGGCTCCTCAAGGACCTCGGCATCACGGGGCTCGCCTGCACACCTTCATATGCCCTCCACCTTGCCGAGACCATGGAGAAGATGGGGATTGACAAGAAAGACATCAAACTCCGCATAGGTGCGTTCGGCGCCGAACCATGGACAGAGCATATGCGCAAGGAGATAGAGGAAAGGCTCGGACTCAAGGCCTACAACCTCTATGGCCTCAGCGAAATCATGGGTCCTTGTGTCAGTTATGAGTGCGAGGAGCAGAACGGATCCCATATCAACGAGGACCACTATTTCCCGGAGATAGTGGACCCTGTCACCCTGAAACCTGTTCCGGACGGGCAGGTCGGCGAACTCCTATTCACCACCCTCACCAAGGAAGGCATGCCGCTTCTGCGCTACCGCACACGCGATCTCTGCTCTATCACCCATGAGCAGTGCGCATGCGGAAGGACCACCGTCAAGATGGGCAAACTTATGGGACGTAGCGACGACATGCTGATTATACGTGGTATCAACGTCTTCCCTTCACAGGTGGAGAGCGTCATACTCAGCACACCGGAATGCGCTCCGCACTTCCTTCTCATAGTGGATCGCGCCGGCAATCTGGACACACTCACAGTCCAGGTGGAAGTGCGCCAGGAGTATTTCGCGCAGGGCTTCGACACCTTCGAGCCTATCGTCAACCTGGAGAAGAAACTCGCCTTCAAGCTCAGGAGCGTGCTCAGCATAAGCGCAAACGTCCAGGTCAAGGCTCCGGGCACCCTGGAGAGGAGCGAGGGGAAGACCAGATTCGTAATTGACAACCGTATATTGAAATAACATGGAATACAACAAATTCTTCAATCCGGAGGAGACACTCACCCGCGAAGGAATAGAAGCATTGCAATTGGAGCGCCTCCAGAAGACCGTGAAGCACTGCATGAACTCAACGTTCTATGCAAAGCGTTTCGCTGACAACGGTCTCAAGCCCGAGGACATCAGAACCCTTGACGACCTCAGGAAGATTCCTTTCACGACCAAGCAGGACCTCCGGGATACCTATCCTTTCGGCATAGCGTCAGTACCGCTTTCAAAATGCACACGACTGCACTCGTCCAGCGGCACCACCGGCAACCCTACCGTCATCCTTCATACCCGGAAGGACCTCGAGCAGTGGGCGAATGCCGTGGCACGCTGCCTCTGGATGGTAGGGTGCCGCCCTGAAGATGTCTTCCAGAACACTTCCGGCTACGGAATGTTCACGGGAGGGCTCGGCTTCCAGTACGGAGCTGAGAAACTCGGCATGCTGACAGTTCCTGCAGCTGCCGGCAACACACTCCGCCAGCTCAAGTTCTTCACCGATTTCGGCACGACCGTAGTGCATGCCATTCCTTCATACGCAGCCCGCATATACGAGGTGATGTGCGAGAAGGGCATCGATCCGCGCCGCGACACCAAGCTCCGCACCCTCGTCATAGGTGCCGAGCCTCACTCCGAAGACACCCGCAAGCGCATCGAGGAGATGTTGGGGGTCAAGGCATACAACTCATTCGGAATGAGCGAGATGATGGGGCCAGGCGTAGCTTTCGAGTGTCCGGAGCAGAACGGAATGCACATCTGGGAGGATTATTTCATCGTGGAGATAGTCAACCCTGACACCCTCGAGCCGGTCCCTGACGGAGAGGTGGGCGAACTCGTCCTCACAACAATCAACCGCGAAGCCATGCCTCTGTTGCGCTACCGCACACGCGACCTCACACGCATCCTTCCGGGCGAATGTCCTTGCGGAAGGCATCACAAGAGGCTCGACCGCATGAAGGGCCGCTCCGACGACATGATCATCCTCAAGGGCGTCAATATCTTCCCTATACAGATAGAGACCATCCTCATGCAGTTCCAGGAACTTGCTTCCGACTACCTCATCACACTCGACACCAGCGAAGACAATGACTTCATGACAGTGGAGGTGGAGCTCCGCGACATGTTCATCGACGACTACGGCAAGCTCCAGAAGCTTGAGAAGGAAATCACCCGCCAGCTTCGCGATGAGATCCTCATCACCCCTAAGGTTAAGCTCGTACCTAAGAACAGCCTTCCTAAGTCAGAGGGCAAGGCTGTCCGTGTCAAAGATTTACGTAAGAAATACTAATCCGCATAACTATGACTGTACATCAACTTTCAATCTTCATCGAAAACAAGTCAGGCACCCTTGTAAAAGTTCTCAAACTGCTCAAGGGAGAAGGTATCCAACTGATTGCCTCCACCATAGCCGATACTTCCGAATACGGCATCTGCCGCATAATCTGCAGCGAGCCTGTCAAGGCCTATGAAGTGCTCAAGAACGCAGGCGTGGCCGTCTCCCTCTGCGAGGTGTTCGCCGTCGCGCTCGACGACACTCCGGGCAAGGCAGCCGATGCCATCGAACTGTTCGCCAATGAAGGCATAAGCATCGCTTACCTTTACTCCTTCCTCCTCGGCGACAAGGGCATACTCATCTTCAGGACCGACAACACGGACAAGGCACGCGAAGTCATCAACGCCAACAACCTTACTGTCATTCCTGAAAAGGATCTGTCAAAACTGGTCTAAGCTGACCCAACCCCATATCCCCCGGGAGCATTGTTTCCGGGGGATATTTTTATGGGTATCCAAAATTTCCGGTTGGAATTCTTCTCAGATCGCACACTATCACATTCACCAACTCAACTCAGTTTTGTCGACAGACAGATGATAATCCGGATAGCGTTAGAACCGTTAAAATGAGTTTTGTGGCAACGAAATTTGTTTTATGCTAAAAACACAACTAACGCACTTTTGTTTTTTACAAAAAACAGCATACCTTTGTACATAAAGATAACAATGCAAATGGAAAAGCTTTTCGAAAGACATGACAACTATCTGGCAGATGTCCCTATGGACTATGTCCGTAAAATAGCAGGCAATATAGACTGGAACTCACGGCTGATTGCCATCAAAGGTCCCAAGGGCGTTGGCAAGTCGACTATAATGCTTCAGCACATCAAGAACAATTTTGCTGCTGACGACAGGCATGTTCTGTACTGCTCCGCAGATACAAGCTATTTCACGACGCACACTCTGACCCAGAC
>JAZRXV010000078.1:0-24956 GCA_045600405.1 Candidatus Cryptobacteroides sp. | reverse complement strand
GCGGTGTGTGTTTCTTCAAGTGAAAGCTAGGGAGGACAGAATTCTTCGATCACTATAAGTTGTGCCTTCCAGCCCTGCCCTTTGTTAAACCCATTGTAAAGAACTATCTTTGCGTTCCGAAGTGAAAATCAGTAATATAATGATGGATAATAACATCGCTTTCTCAAGCGGGGCGCTACAATACAGTACTCCGGGGCGTTGCGTGGTCAGCCTCAATAATCATGATGTGATCTGTCTTGCCGGTCCGGGTGACGGAGAAGTGAATGAAAACGAAATATGAATAAGGTTATCCTGTTTTTTATGCTGCTTTCCCTGTACTCATTCAATACTATGGCTCAGGGATCCGGCATAGTGAAGGGTTTTGACGGTGGCATGATGCTGCATACCGGGTTTGTGAAAGGAGATTTTCCGCAATTGGCCCATACTGTATCCGGGATGCCTTTCGGGATAGGCGGTGTGATCAGGGTACACGTGGGAGGACATTGGAGAGTAGGAAGCGAAGGCTATGTATCCACTATAAAACAATCCAATAATGGCAGTTATGTCAAATATGGATGGGGAGGTCTCCTTGGTGACTATTATTGGCAGGCAGGGCATTTCATGCCATATGCCGGACTGACGATAGGCGGTGGTGTGAATACGAATCTTCTTATGAAGGGGGATCCCGTTCCAGACTGGGAGCCCGTTGACGATGCGTATTTCAACAAGCAGGCATTTCTTGCCATAGATCCTTTTATCGGTTGTGATTATATCGTGTCTGACGCCTTTCACCTGACACTGAAGACGGATTGGCTGAACTGCATAAACGGAAAATACAGAATGCCGTCAGGCCCGAGATTATACCTGGGGTTCATCTTTTATCATTGATGTTTAGAAAATTCACATACTTGAGGCTCGATGGTTTGCACAATAATGCAAGCCACTCGTGTCAGTGTGGGATATCTATCTGTCAATAATGGTGATAAGGACAAGGCCCTGCCCATATCCGAAAGAAGATATACATAAGCCGCCTGTCAGTCCTCTATATCAGTTATTGTTTGAAAGCTGTCGTTATGTTTGGTTTATGACTGAATTTTAATGATGAGTTATTGAAATTTAATAAACAATAATTGTTTTTCAGGAAATATACCTTATATTTGCCGCACGGATTAAAAACAATATTGCGTTATGACAATTATAAAAAAGATCAATGCTCTCAGCATTGCGCTCATTGCAGCAACAATTTTGGGAGTGGGACTTGATGCAGGATTCAAGTGGTATGATTACGGGCGTGGTTTTATGGATGGTTTCAAAGAAGGATACCAAGAAGTACGTCATGACAGAACTGATACAGAGGCAGGGGCAATGACGGATTATCAGGAAGAATTCCAGGGCGAAAAATCAAAAACGACATTTCTGGAATTTCTTAAGGGCTTAGGCGTAATCGCTCTCTGCATAACGGTGGTCGTTGCATTCTTCAGACTGGCCATCAACTATATAGGAGTTCTTGGTACAGTCAGGAGAGGGGGAGTCTTCTCAGAAGATCTGGAATGGCGGACCAATCATATCGGCATAGAACTGATTGTTATCTATATCATCGAATGGCTGCTTGCATTTATCATGTCTTCTGACGTCATCGATTGTCCAAGTTTTGGAGTATTGTGCTCCGGAATAGGTCTTATGATAGTGGCACAAATCTTCGCTCTTGGAAGAAAGATGAAGGAAGACCAGGAATATATGGTTTAGAGCTATGATAGTCATCAATCTTGACGTTATGCTTGCCAAGCGCAAGATGACATTGAGCGACCTCTCCGATCAGGTCGGCATAACTCTGTCCAATATGTCAATCTTGAAAACCGGCAAGGTCAGGGCGTTGCGAATAAGCACGCTTGACGCTATTTGCCGCATACTGGACTGCACACCTGGAGACATCCTTGAGTACCGGCCGGGGAATCAGGAATCAGATTAGAATATTGACCATTTTCAATGTATAACCATGCTGCGTTCGATCAAATACATTCTTTTCTTCTTCGGCCTTGAATTCCTTTCAGCGGTCTTGCTTGCGCCATTGTTCCTGATTGCCGGAATTGACGAGTCTCTGTATATCACCCTTGCAATTCTGACGGGCAATGTTCTGTTCATCCTGTATGTTCTGGCAAAAAGAAAGATTGACATCCTTACCGGATTTCTCAGCCATAAGCCATGGCTGCTTCTGTTGATGTGCGCTTGTGCGGCACTGTTCTTCATAATGCCGGAATCTGATCTGGTAGTGGCTCTGAGCCTTGATGACATCAGCGATGATTTTGATTTTATGAGCGAGCCGCTGGCTGGAATCCTTGCGGCCGGCATCATGGCTCCCGTTGCGGAAGAAGTCCTTTTCAGGGGAATAATTATGCGCTCTCTGCTCAGGGAGCGCTGGATGGAGTCACGCCCATGGCTTGCTGTTCTGATCTCCGCCCTTCTGTTTTCACTGTTCCATATGAACCCTGTCCAGATGCCTGGTGCATTTGCCATGGGGCTGTTTACGGGATGGCTTTGCCATAGGACTGGCAGCCTGCTCCCGGGAATAGCCGTGCACATGACGAATAACATGACTGCATGCCTTTGCAATTTCATCCCGGAAGTCAATGACGCCGAGTCGTTCTATGATTTGTTCCGGTCGCCGGCGGCATATTGGCTGGTATTGTCGTTGTCGATAGTGCTGTGCGCTGCCTGCGTGTATATGACAGCAGTGGAACTGAAACGGATGGGGACACCCTGCTGAAGGTTTCAGATATAGTTTCACCCACGCAATCAGTAGGACTTTCCGGGGAAGTAGCGGTTGACGCTCTTGATGTATTTTTCGTATTCCGGATATTTTGATTTGCTGATGTATTCCCCTAGAGTGGAACTGCCCATGAAAAGAAGTATCAGAAGTACTGCTCCGCATACAGACCAGTTCAGAATACCGGCACCTGATACAATGGAAAACAGGTAGAATGATACCCAGACGGACTGTTCGGCGAAATAGTTGGGGTGGCGGCTCACTCTCCAGAGGCCCGTGGTGTTGAAGCCCTTGTTGTAAGGAGCGGGCAATTCCTCAAGTTTCCTGCCGGAGTTGATCATAGCCCATTTTTTGCTCTGGAAATGCCACTGTTGCAGGTCGGCAACCGCTTCATAGGCAATGAAAGACGCCATGAGAATGCCGACGGCGATATCCTTCCATCCGAATGGCTCGCCGGAGCCCATGACCGCAACGGCAGGGAGAGTGGTGAGCAGCACGAGAAAATTCTGATAGATGGAAATGAACAGGAAATTGAAAACCACCCACTTCCATCGTGGCTGGAACTCCTTGCGCCTGCGTAGCCAGGGCCAGCGATAGTCTTCCTCGCCGGTCCAGAACTTCCAGGTATAGGCACCCTTGAGTGCAAAGTTGAAGGTTAGACGTGCACCCCAGACCGTAGCAAGGATTGCCATCAGCACAAGACGTGCCCCAAGGCCACCTTTGAAAGCAACCACCCAGACATAAACTGCGGGAAGAATACTCCAAAGCTTATCCATTTGACTGTTATTGCGCGTAATCTCGCCCACAATAAAGCAAAAAGCGGCACTACAGGCTGCAATAATCAACAGGACCGAGAGCGTTTCTGTTTGAATGCCAGTGAGTCCCAAAAATGCTAATGATTTCATATTTCCCAGGCTTTATTTCACCGTTATCGCAAAAGTAGTGATTTTTTTACCACTCCGTCCGGAATCGAATCAGCTCAAGCGAATGTCGTTCAGCATATTAGTTATGGAAATAAGATAGTCTGCTGCATGGATATTCAAAATTTGAATAATTTTTAGTAGATTTGCGTCAGTTATAAAACCAAAAACCTTCAAAAAATGGCTAAGAACAAACCAAACTGGGCCAAGCTTCTCCATACGGAAGATTGGCTTGCTGTGTGGATTGGCTTCATCGTGATCGCAATCGGTTGCGTAGCCGTTCTTACTGGGGCCTTTGATTTTTCAGCGCTCAAATTTCAAACCTGGACCTTGGGTGAGCATCTCACCGAGGCTCAGGCAGGAAAGGTGACTCCTCTTCTGAGTCAACTGTCTTCCGGCCAGTTCTGGCTGAAACTTGTCGTTACCCTGGTGGTTTTGGGCACCCTTTTCACTGTCGGTGCCAAACTGCTCGGCGAGAAAGCTAAGAAGTACATCCCGGCCTTCCTGGGCCTGTTTGTACTGGCGGTCATCGTCCGCCTCATCAGCGCTGAATTCACACTCAACCGCTATCTGGAATGGGCATTCTGGGCTCTCATCGTAGGCCTGCTCGTTTCCAACACAGTAGGAGTCCCACAATGGATGAAACCAGCCGTCAAGACCGAATTCTACATCAAGACCGGTCTTGTCATCATGGGTTTCTCCGTACTCTTCTCAAACATTGCGAAGTTCGGTCTCTACGGGCTCGGCATCGCATGGATCGTCACTCCGATCGTCATCATCTTCATGTGGTGGTTCGGCACCAGGGTGCTCAAGCTTGACAACAAGCCTCTTGTCATCACCATGGCAGCAGCTACTTCAGTCTGCGGTACATCTGCGGCAATCGCCACGGGTGCTGCATCAAACTGCAAGAAGACTGACCTTACAATGGCCGTTTCCGTCTCCATCATCTTCACTGTGCTGATGATGGTATTCGAGCCTATGATCATCAAGGCATGCGGCATGAACCAGCTCATGGGAGGTTCCCTCATCGGAGGTACCGTTGATTCTACCGGCGCCGTCGTCGTGGCCGGCACCGCCCTCGGCCCTGAGGCCCAGACAGCAGCCGTGCTCGTGAAGTCCATTCAGAACATCCTCATCGGCTTTATAGCCTTCTTCGTGGCCCTTTTCTTCGCTACCAAGGTTGACAAGACCGCCGGTCAGAAAGTGGGTGCCAGCGAGATCTGGACACGCTTCCCTAAGTTCATCATCGGATTCTTCGTGGCATCCCTTATCGCTTCCTTCTTCATCCAGCCGGTATTCGGCTCAGACCAGGTAAGCGCGATCAACAAGGTGCTCGACCAGTATAAGAACTGGGCTTTCGTACTTGCTTTCGTAAGCATAGGACTTGACACCAATTTCAAGGAGATCGCCAAGCAGATGCAGGGCGGCAAGGTGCTCTGGCTCTATATCATCGGCCAGACCTTCAATATCGGCCTCACCCTCTTTGCAGTGTGGCTCCTTCTTTCCGGTGTCGTCTTCCCGGTTCCGGTCCTTAACTAAGGGCCTGCTGTGAAAGACAGACGCAAGATAGCATCAAGAGTGGCTTTCGCCGTTGTCGGCATAGCCACTCTTGTCATTGCTATATATATCATGTCCCACAGGCTGGGGCTTCAGGATGACCTGAATTTCGGGGCGGGGTCGTATTATTACGCCGATATCCCCGATTTTGACAAATATCTCAAATGGGATGCGTTCAAGGCATCCCTCCCATATTGGGTATATGTGCTGCTCTTCCTCATCTGGGGAGGGCTGATGTATCTTCTATGGATATGGGTGGACAATTCCGGAAAAGATTGAATCGCGTTCCGGATTGAAGGATTTTTTTCTAATTTTGTAAAGATATGCCCGGAACCTCAGAAATAAAGATCAGATGCAGCTCGTGCGGCCAGGAGACCGTTGCGGCGATCTATCCGAGCATAAATATCTCGCAGACCCCCGAACTGAAGGGCAAGGTTATGGACGGAAGCCTTTTCGTTCACGAATGCCCTCATTGCGGACACAGCCAGGTGCTGAAATACAATCTCCTGTATCATGATCCGGGCGAGAAACTGCTTATATGCCTGTCGGACGTGAATTTCCTTTCCGACGGTATGGAGGGTTATACCTGCAGGATGGTGTCCGACGTGGGCTCGCTGATGGAGAAGGTGAAGATATTTGACGCCGGGCTGGACGATGTTGCCATGGAGATGTGCAAATATGTCACTGTCAGCGAATTGGGAAAACAGGTGGACCTCAAGTTCCTGAAGATGGACGGTGCGGACCATGACATAACGCTCACTTACCCGCAGGGTGGCAGGATGGAGATGCTGGAGATAGGCTTCAACGTTTACGAGGACTGTGCCGCCATAATAAATCGTAACCCTGTGCTGCGTACGGACAGTTCAGGACTTGCGAAGGTGGATCAGGAGTGGCTTCGGAAATATTTCAAATAACGCTATAACATGGAAAAAACTTGGAGATGGTTCGGCAAGAAGGATAAGATCACTCTTGCGATGCTTAAGCAGATAGGTGTTGAAGGACTTGTAACGGCCCTTCACGATGTCCCTAACGGTGAAATATGGACCGAAGAGGCCATACGGGACCTCCAGCAGTACATAGAGTCATACGGTATGCGCTGGTCAGTGGTCGAGAGCCTTCCTGTATGCGAAGCCATCAAATATGCCGGTCCCGAGAGGGAGCAGCTCATCGAAAACTATAAGATAAGCCTTGCGAATCTCGGCAAATGCGGCGTCAAGACCATCTGTTACAATTTCATGCCTGTGCTTGACTGGGCCCGCACCGATCTCGCCCATCCATGGCCGGACGGGACGACCTCCCTTTATTTCGACAGGGTGAGGTTCGCTTATTTCGATGTCAAGATCCTCGAGAGGGAAGCCGCTAAGAAAGAATGGCCTGAGGACGTCCTCGCCGCAGTGGAGGAACTTGACAAGACCATGACTGCAGAGGACAGGCACAAGCTTGTCGAGAACATTATCGTCAAGACACAGGGATTTGTCAACGGCAACATCAGCGAAGGTGACAAAGAGCCGGTCCGCAAGTTCAAGGCCCTTCTGGACCAGTACAAGGGCATCACCCGTGACCAGTTACGTGAGAACATGCGCTATTTCCTGGCAGCCATAATGCCTGTCTGCGAGGAATACGGCATCAACATGTGCGTGCATCCTGATGACCCGCCTATGAAGGAGGTGTTCGGTCTGCCGCGCATAGTCACCGATGTCGAGGACATACGCTGGTTCCTGAATGCGGTTGATAATCCTCACAACGGGCTTACCTTCTGTGCAGGTTCGCTCAGCGCCGGATCTTACAATGATGTGGTGGCCATGGCGCGCGAGTTCGCACCGCGCACCCATTTCGTGCATCTGCGCAGCTGCAACGTCCTTGAAGGAGGCAATTTCATTGAGGCTCCCCATACCGGAGGCCGTGCCCATCTTGTTGAGCTCTGCCGTATCTTTACAGCAGAGGAGCGCCGCCGCGGGCTCGAGTTCGGTCTGCCTATGAGGGTGGACCACGGCAAGGATATCCTCGATGACGCAAAGGGGGGATATAACCCGGGATACGGTTTCTATGGACGCATGTGGGCTCTCGGGCAGGTGACGGGAATGATGGCCGCCGTCGAGGATGAAATGAAGGTATGATTTTTGCAGCAGACCAGACAACCAAATAAGTGTATCAACCTTTCTGAAGGATGAAAACCAAATCTATTCTACTGATAGCCGCCGTATGTGCGGTTATCCCTTGCTGCAAGGAAGTCCAGAACTCCCATAGTGCCCGTCAGTATTCTGTGATGACGCTCCAGCCGACATCCCGGCAGTTGTCATCCGTTTATTCTGCGACGATACGTGGAAAGCAGGATATCGACATACGCCCTAAGGTTTCAGGATATATAACTGAAATCAATGTCAAGGAAGGCTCCAAGGTGAGCAAGGGCCAGACGATGTTCGTCATTGACCAGACCACCTACGAGTCGGAACTCCAGACAGCCATAGCCAATGTCAATGTCGCCAAGGCAGCGGTTGCTGCATCGGAGCTGACGCTGAATTCAAAGGAGCAGCTGTACAACCAGAAGATCATATCAGAATATGACCTTCAGATGGCCCGTACCACCCTGGCCCGTGACAAGGCCCAGCTGGCACAGGCGGAAGCCAAGGAGACCCAGGCGAAGAGCAATTTCAATTACACTCTTGTCAAGAGCCCTGTGGACGGTGTCGTTGGAAGTCTTCCGTTCCGTGTCGGCACGCTGGTGAGCCCGAATGACGCGGTGCCGCTCACCACGGTTTCCGACAATTCGGAGATGTATGTCTATTTCTCCATGACGGAAAGCATGGTGCTTTCCCTTACCAGGCAGTTCGGATCCCTTGATAACGTGCTTCATAATATGCCCGATCTCCAGCTGCAGCTCAGCGACGGTTCCGTTTACTCCGAGACAGGACGCATAGAATCCATAAGCGGTATCATCGATCCTTCCACCGGTGCCATATCGGTGCGCGCCAAGTTCCCTAACAGCAAGCGTCTTCTGCTTTCGGGAGGTTCCGGCAACGTCATACTCCCTCACCAGCAGTCCGACTGCCTCGTGATCCCTCAGTCTGCGACCTATGAGGTCCAGGACAAGGTCTATGCTTACCGTTATGAAGGCGGTATTGCAAAATCGCACATAATCAACGTGTTCGAAATATCTAACGGCAAGGAATACGTTGTCCAGAACGGGCTCTCCGCCGGTGACACCCTGATAGTGGAGGGCGTGGGTCTGCTGAAGGACGGTGCTGAAGTGGAGATAAGGAAAATCGTTGAGGGAGGCGAATAATGAATGTCAAGACTTTCATAGACCGTCCGGTTCTCTCCACGGTCATATCCATCATCATCGTTATCGGCGGTGTCCTGGGACTTCTGGCCCTCCCTATAGAGCGCTACCCGAACATCGCGCCGCCTACGATCAATGTGTCCACCAACTATCCGGGAGCCAGTGCGGAGACGGTGCAGAAATCCGTGATCGTGCCTCTTGAAGAGGCCATCAACGGTGTGGAGAACATGACCTACATGTACTCGACCGCAGCAAATACCGGTTCGGCGAATATACAGGTATTCTTCAAGCAGGGGACCAATCCTGATATGGCTGCAGTCAACGTGCAGAACTGTGTCAGCCGTGCCACCCGGTCCCTTCCGTCGGAAGTGAATGAAATGGGTGTGACGGTGCGCAAACGCCAGACCAATATCCTGATGCAGGTGGCGGTGTATAGTCCTATGGGTTCGTATAACAATGAGTTCATAGCCAATTACATCAAGATAAACCTCGTCCCTGCCGTGTCCCGAATCCCCGGAGTGGGGGATGTGGATGTGAGGGGTGCCGACTACAGTATGCGTATATGGCTCAAGCCTGACGTCATGGCGCAGTACAAACTGGTGCCGTCCGACGTGACGAACGCACTTGCCGAGCAGAATATCGAGGCCGCCACGGGATCGTTCGGAGAGAATTCTGACAATACCTTCCAATATGCGTTGCGCTATAAGGGACGTCTCGAGAAACCGGAAGAATTTGAGAATATTGTGATAAGGGCCCTTCCCAGCGGAGAGGTCCTGCGTCTCAAGGATGTGGCCCAGGTGGAACTTGGAGCCACAAGCTATCAGTTCGTGGGCCGTGTGAACGGAAGTCCTGGAGCATCCCTTTCTATATACCAGACACCTGGTTCCAATGCCACCGAGGTCATTGCGGCAATCGAGAAGTTCCTGGCGGGAGCAGAGGAGGATTTCCCTATCGACCTTGAGATGGCTGTGCTGTCCAACAGCAATGACTTCCTTTTCGCTTCCATCAAAAATGTCGTCCGCACCCTGATCGAGGCCATCATTCTCGTCATTCTGGTGGTGTTCGTATTCCTCCGTTCAGGGAAATCGACATTGATCCCGCTTATCAGCACCCTTGTGTCCATCATAGGAACTTTCCTTTTCCTGTATGTGTTCGGTTTCAGTATCAACCTGCTGACCCTGTTTGCCCTGGTGCTGAGCATCGGTGTCGTTGTGGATGACTCGATAATCGTTGTCGAGGCCGTCCACACGAAATTCGATGAGGGGTATGCCTCTCCGAAGAAGGCTGCCGTCGAGGCGATGAATGCCGTGACATCGGCCCTCATAACCTCCACGCTGGTATTCATGGCTGTGTTCATCCCCGTTTCAATGATGGGCGGGACTTCAGGTACATTCTATACACAGTTCGGTATAACCATGGCCGTATCGGTCGGTATCTCGGCTGTCAATGCCCTTACCCTGTCACCTGCCTTGTGTGCGATGTGGCTGAAGCCGAAATCGGGTGAACTTGCGGGAAAGGGTCTTCTCGTCCGTCTTTCCGTGGCATTCGAGACCGGATTCGAGGCGGTCAAGAACGCATACCTGAAGGGAGTGATGCTTTTCCTGCATCACCGTTGGCTCGCGCCTTGTATCGTGGTTGCCGGTGCCGTGCTTCTGGTTTATAACATGAAAGTCACTAAGACGGGACTTATCCCGCAGGAGGATATGGGCGTGGTCCGCGTGGATGTGAGCACTGCTCCGGGAAGTTCCCTCTCCTATACCAAGACTGTCATGGACAGGATAGACCGTGACGTGATACAGGACATAGAGGAGAAACGTGCCTATGAGAATTCGACCGGTTTCGGAATGATTTCCGGTCAGGGATCCTCACACGGCTCCTTCACCATACGTCTGAAGCCGTGGGACGAAAGAGAGGGGAAGGAACATTCTGCGGATGCGGTTATCCAGCGCATCAAGAACTACACCACGGACATGAACGATGCTTCCATCTTCATATCGGCGCCGGCCATGATTCCGGGATACGGTTCATCCAACGGATTCGAACTTTATATCCAGGACCGCAAGGGAGGCGATGTGGAGACCCTTTTCAAGGTGACGCAGGATTTCATTTCCGAAATGAACCAGCGGCCTGAGATCGGCTCGGTAAGTACGTCATTCGACCCTAATTTCCCACAATACCGCATAGACCTCGATGCCATCAAGTGCAAGAGGGCCGGCATATCCCCGAAAGAGGTCCTGAGTGTGCTGAACGGTTATTATGGAGGTCAGATGTCCACGAAGTTCAACCGTTTCACCAAACTCTATCAGGTCATGGTCCAGGCGGATCCGGGCTATCGTGAGGACAAGCAGTCCCTCAACAATGTCTTCGTGAGGATAGGTGACGAGATGGCTCCGATAAGCCAGTTTGTCACCCTGACGAAAATCTATGCGCCGGAGAGCCTGACGAGGTTCAACCTTTTCCCTTGTATCAGGGTCAACGGCCGTGCGGCGGAAGGCTATTCTTCGGGTGAGGCCATCAATACCGTCAGGGAAGTCGCTTCCAATACGCTTCCGGTCGGATATGGATACGACTTCGGCGGAATCGCCCGTGAGGAGGCGGAGAGCGGCAGCAACACTGCTATCATATTCCTCATCAGTTTCGTGCTGATATATCTCATCCTGTGCGCCCTGTATGAGAGTTACCTGCTTCCTTTCGCCGTTATACTCATACTTCCTTTCGGTCTGGCCGGCAGCTTCCTGTTTGCCAGGTCAATGGGACTTGAGAACAACATTTATCTGCAGACCGGACTTGTGATGCTGATAGGCCTACTTGCGAAGACTTCCATCCTTATCACCGAGTATGCCGTCATGAAGCGCAGGGAGGGCCTGGGAATAGCCGCTGCGGCACTTTATGCAACAAAGGAGAGATTCCGTCCTATCATGATGACGGTGTTGACCATGATAGTCGGTCTTTTCCCTCTCATTATAGCGAACGGAGTCGGAGCCAACGGCAACAATACTCTTGGAGCCGGAGTGATCGGCGGAATGTTCCTCGGTACCCTCGGCATCCTTTTCATGGTCCCGTCCCTGTTTATCCTGTTCGAATGGCTGCAGGAAAAGATTTCCCCTGAAAAATTCAAGGAACAATGCGCACTGGAGAAAAATTAATGATGGTTTTCACCGTCATGGTATTGATGGCGGGATGTTCGGTATATCGTGATTATACTGCACAGGAAGAGTATGCTGCAGTACAGTCGGATTCTTCCTGTGTTGCCGATATAGGATGGCGTGACTTCTTCGAGGATGAGCACCTGCGCGCGCTTATCGGCAAGGCGTTGGAGAACAATGCCGACATGAATGTCGCAAGGCAGAGGGTGCTGGAGTCGCAGGCTTCCCTGAAGGCCGCCAAGTGGGCGTTCTTCCCTTCCGTCAGCGCTTCCCCGTCATTCAATTACAATTATAGCGAGCCGAGATACTCCGGATCTGCGGAAAGCTGGTCCGTACCTGTGAATGCAAGTTGGGAGGTGGATCTCGGCGGCGGACTTTACAATCGCAAGCGCAAGGCGGAGGCCTCCCTCGAACAGAGCGGGCTGTATGTCCGGAGCCTTCAGACCGAAATCGTCGCCACCGTGGCGGAGTACTATTATACCCTGCTCAAACTTGACGCCCAGCTCGAGATTTCGCGCACTACGGCGGCTTCCTGGACGGAGAATGTCCGTATCATGAAGGCAATGAAGGAGGCGGGTATGACCAATGAGGCCTCGGTGGCCCAGACAGAGGCCAATGCATGCTCCATAGAAGCCTCCCTGTATGATCTGGAATATCAGGTCGGAGAGTGCGAAAGGGCCCTGTGCGTGCTTATCGGAATCGAGCCTGAAGAGATATCCCGCGGGTCAATCAACGATACCGGCATGCCGGACGCCCTGGGATTCGAGCTGCCTGTGCAGATGCTGTCCCGCCGTTCTGACGTGCGCCGGGCCGAGATGGACATGCGTATTGCATATTATGATACGGCCATTGCCAAGGCGGCATTCTATCCTTCAGTGAGGATTACCCCGTCTCTCGGTTGGGACAAGGCCATCACTTCGCCTGCCGGATGGCTGGTTACCGTCGGATCGGGACTGACCCAGCCTCTGTTTGCGAGAGGTGCGCTGAAATCCGCCCTCACGATTGCCGAGGCCAGACAGGAGGAGGCTGCCATCGCATTCCGTCAGATTCTGCTGAAGGCAGGTTCCGAGGTGAGCGATGCCCTGGCCCTCTGTTCTTCCGCACAGGGCAAGACAGACGTCCGCATACGCCAGATCAATGCGCTGGAGAGCGCGGTGATCAGCACTCGGGAACTTATGCATCATTCGGAGTCAACGTATCTTGAAGTTCTCACGGCACAGCAATCCCTGCTGTCCGCCCGTCTGCTCCAGGTATCCGACCGATATGACCTTCTGAAGGGTACTGTATCCCTTTACCGCGCCTTGGGCGGAGGAGCGGAATAAGTCCTAAAATTCATTACATTTGCAACCATGAAACTGCGGATTCTGGTTGCGTCTTTCCTGCTGCTGTTCTGTACGACGGCGGCAAAGGGGCAGTTCTATACCTACGGCACCGATCCCGGAGGCTTGAAATGGTACAGGATCGAAACCGATACATACCGTATCATCTATCCCGAAGGGCTGGACAGCCTTGCCAGGGTGTATGCCTCGAATCTCGAGAATTGTGCGGATGCGGTCGGATGGTCCATAGGGTTCAGGCCGAATGTCTCTTACAGGAAGAAGATGCCGGTAGTGCTGCATCCTTATTCCGTCAGTTCCAACGGTATGGTGACCTGGGCCCCGCGCAGGATGGAATTCATCACTACTCCGGAGGCTTATTCGCCCGATGCGCTGAAATGGGAGACGGAGCTTGCGATACACGAATCCCGGCATGTAGCGCAGATGCAGATGGGAAATTCCCATGAGTACGGACTTCTCCGTTTCATAATAGGGGAAGGGGCTGCCGGGGCGCTTCCGGGAATCTGCGGCGGGAAGGTGTTCTTCGAAGGGGACGCGGTCGCCACTGAGACCGCACTTACCGATGCGGGCCGCGGCAGATCGGCGGATTTCCTCGAATATATTAGGGTTTGTTTCGCCGAAGGGGATTACCGTAATTACTGGAAATGGAGATATGGCTCGCAGAGAAATTACACACCTGATTTCTACAGGGTAGGTTACCTCAAGATGGCGGGCCTCAGGACGGAATTCGACATCCCGACCTTGCCTGGTGACTATTACCGGAGGTTGTTCGACCATCATGGGATAACCATCGCAAACTTCGGAAAGAACCTGAAGGAGTCCGCCGGGGTGGGATTCAATACCGCTTTCAAGCAGATATGCATGAGTCTGGACAGCACCTGGCGCGCAGATGCGGCACTTCGAGGACCATTCATGCCGTCCGTGCAGTTTTCGGCTGATACCAGGAGATATTCGAAATATGAAGGACTGGAAGTATGCGGCAGTTCTGTGCTCGCCGTCAGGCGTGGATTGACCCGGGCTCCTTCCATTGTGAAAATCGGGACGGATGGGAAAGAGAACCATGTCGCAGATGTAGCGTGGGAAAGTTCGAGGCTTCAGTTCAATGAGTCCGACAGTTGCTTCTATTGGAGTGAATACCGTCCCGACAGACGCTGGGAGCAGGCTTCATATTCCGATATCAGAAGGATGACTCCTGATGGGAAAGTGGAATTCCTGACAAGGAACGGGCGCTATTTCAATCCATCTCCGAAAGGTCCGGTCGTGGCAGTGAGCGAATATCCTGTCTCCGGAGGAAGCAGGGTGGTGCTGCTGGATGCCGTATCGGGCGGTGAAATCTCCGTAATGAATGCACCTGACGGTATCCAGGTCACAGAAACTGTGTGGCTCGGGGATGAAATATATGCGGCGGCCATTTCCGACCGGGGCTTCGGCATCTACAGGGCCGGGGACTTCGAGTGCGTGCTTGACCCCCAACCTTTGAAAATCAATCATCTGGGCAGTCATGACGGCAGGATAACCTTCGTATCGGATTTCAACGGTGTCAACGAACTGTATTCCTTCGATCCCGTATCCGGGAATGTGAAGCGTATCAGTTCCACGCCGCAGGGTGCTACGGATTTCCGCTTTGCAGCGGATACCCTGTATTACACCATGCCGGCACCGGACGGGTATAAGATATTCCGAACCCCTGCAGATGACATTGAGGAGGTGGAAGTGGATTTCGGAAGCGGCAGGTATCATTATGCAATGGCGGACAGACTTTCCGGGATGGAGCGGGTGAAGATCCCGGAATCTTCTGAAGTGAGCATATCTTCCCCGGAGAATTATTCCAGGTTCGGGCATCTCATGAAATTCCACACCTGGGCTCCGTTGTTCGTGGATTTCGACAGTATCGGCGACATAAGTCTCGAGAATGTCTATCAATATGCCGACCTGGGGGCGACGGCATTCTTCCAGAACGATCTCAGCACTGCCAGCGGCTCGGCGGCCGTGCGTGTCAATCATAAGGACTGGAGACCGTCCGGGCATCTGAAATTCAATTATTACGGGTTCTATCCCGTCATCGAAACTTCCGTCGATTTCAATGACAGGGAGAGCAATATTGTCCGTCATTCATATCACGACAAGGAATATGAGTCCCGGAAGGAAGCGGGAGGGATACCATATCTGTCCGCTTCGGTAAAGGGATACATCCCGTTCAACTTCTCCTCCGGAGGTTGGCAGAGGGGACTCGTGCCTCAGGTGAATCTGGGGGTGAGCAATGATATCGTTGTCTTCGACGGAGATGATGGAGAATATAAGGATGCCTTTGCAGGGCGGCTTTCCACCAGCGTCAGGGCCTACGTGATGAAGAGCGTGCCGGAGGCGTGCATTTACCCGAGGTTGGGAATAGGGACGGAACTGGGATATTCCTTCAGGCCGGGATTTGCGGATGTGATCAGACCTAACGCCTTTGCATATGCATACGGTTATCTTCCGGGTTTCCTTGATACCCATGGGATAAGGCTGAGTGCTATGTTCCAATGCCACACGAACGCCTCGCTTCTAAGTGAACCATATGCATCGGTATATCCCCGCGGATTCGATGAATCCCTGGAAAGACTGGCTTCCACCTGTCCGGTGAGTGCCAGATTCACATTTGACTACGCACTGCCTTTCGCTCCTGTCGACTGGTCGTTCCTGAGCCCTGTGGTGTATGTCAGGAATTTCGAACTGACCCTGCATTCGGACTATGCGGTTTACGCCACTCCTGCGAAACATGAATCCTCCTCTTTCTACAGTGCCGGGGCCGATCTTGCGGCGAGGCTGGCTGCGGTGTGCGGTATCCCTGTCCCGGTGAGGGTCGGCGTCTCCTACAACTACTGCGGAGGTGCGACCGTTCCCCTGCATTCCTTCGATCTCCTCCTCGGTGTGGATTTCTAGATTGAAAACTTTTTCATAACTTTACAAAATTGGAGTGGAAACGTTATGAAAAAGGCAATTTCCATATTTGCGCTTGTCGTGATGCTCTTTTCCTGTGCGCCGAAACACGGGAACGGACCGGTTCAGACACGTCGTTTCAAGATGCCGGAAGTTCCTGCAATCGTTTCCGATCCGGTAGAAAGGGCGAAGTTCCTTGCGGAGAACTGGTGGAACGATTTCTTCTCGGGCGGCGGTCCTACCGATACGGGTCTTGTCCTTGGTGTGTCAAGGGATGAGATCGAGACCGCATTCTCCAATTATGTCGCGATATTGAATACCATCGGCAAGCAGGAGGCCTGCACAGCCCTTGACCATATGTTCACAAAGCTTGAGGACAAACAGGCGGAGGATACCACCAACCATGTGTTCCCTGTGCTTACCGGGCTGATGTGCAAATACCTGTATGACCCGAACTCCCCGTTCCGTGATGAGGACCTCTATCTTCCGGTCGCGGGCAGGATGGCCCGTTCTCCATATACCGTCGAGGATGCACGTCCCGCGTATTTCTTTGAGGAGAAGATGTGCATGTTGAACAGGTTTGGCGAAAAGGTGCCGGATTTCAGTATCACCGCAGCCTCGGGCAGGACTACGGACCTGTACGATATAAAGGCAGACATGACACTTGTCTTTTTCAGTAATCCGGGATGCCCTGCATGCAAGGATATCATGGACGAACTTATATCTCTGCCGTATCTGGATGATTTCATAAAGGAGGGAAGGCTTGCGGTCGTCAGCATGTATATCGACGAGGAGATAGACAAATGGAGGGAGTACGAACCGAATTATCCGCGCAACTGGATAAGCGGGTATGACAGGGCGCATACGATACGCAGCGACAGGGAATATTTCATCCGTGCCATCCCTTCCCTGTACCTGCTTGATGCACAGAAGAGGGTGGTGCTCAAGGATGCGCCGGTGGAAAAGGTGATTGAATATTTTGAAAACAACTAAAAACAAACCGATATGTCAGTAAAAAGAAAAATCTGGGGCCGGACCGGATGCGGCAAGGCCATCTACAAGTACAGGATAACCAATGAAAGCGGAGCTTATGTCGAACTCACCAACATAGGTGCCGGCATCGTTTCCATCAACGTCCCGGACAAGGACGGAAAGCTCGGTGACGTGGTCATCGGATACGGAAAGCCAGAGAATTATTTCGGAGACGGCCCGTGCGCAGGCAAGTGCCCCGGACGTTTCGCCAACCGCATAGCGGGTGGAAAGTTCGAACTTGGCGGCAAGGTCTATACCCTTCCGGTCAACAATGGTCCGAATCATCTTCATGGTGGTCCTGACGGATTCCAGAACAAGGTCTGGGAGTCCCGCAAATCACGCGGCGGCGTGGAGTTCATGTATTTTTCCGAGAATGGGGAAATGGGATATCCCGGCAATCTGAAGGTTGTTGCACGCTATGACTGGAGCGAGGAGAACGAACTCCGCCTCACATTTACCGCCAGAACCGACGCCGAGACCGTGGTGAATCTCACTAACCATGCTTATTTCAATCTCAATGGCAAGGGATCCGTGCTCCGTCATTATCTCCGCCTCAATGCCTCCGAGTATCTTCCTACCGATGCCACCCTCATCCCTGTCGGTGATTCCGAACCGGTGGCCGGCACTCCGATGGACTTCCTCAATGAGAAGACCCTCGGCAGGGATATCAAGAAGGATTTCCCTGCCCTCAATTTCGGCAAGGGATATGACGCATGCTGGTGCATAGACGGTTATATGCCGGGACAGCTTCAGGAAGCTGCGGAACTTTATTCCAAGGTAAGCGGCCGTGTGCTGAAGGTTACGACCACCCAGCCTGGTGTCCAGATCTATACCGGCAATTATCTCACCGGCTGCCCTGCAGGCAAGAGGGGCCGCATCTATCATGATTACGATGCCGTTGCGATCGAGTGCCAGCATTTCCCGGACAGCCCTAACAAGCCGGAGTACCCTTCAGTGGTCCTCAAGCCGGGCAAGACCTTCAAGGAAGCGATAATATTTGCATTCTCCGTCAGAAAATAATGAAACAATATCTCGACCTCTTACGTGAAATCATGGACAAGGGTGTGGTCAAGAGCGACCGCACCGGTGTCGGTACGAAGAGCATATTCGGTCACCAGATGCGTTTCGACCTCAGTGAGGGATTCCCTCTGCTGACCACCAAGAAAGTCCATCTGAAGTCCATCATATACGAACTCCTATGGTTTATCAGCGGGGATACCAATGTGAAATACCTGCAGGACCACAAGGTCACCATCTGGGATGAATGGGCTGATGAGAACGGCGACCTCGGTCCTGTGTACGGCCGTCAGTGGCGCAGTTGGCAGACACCTGACGGGCGCTCGATAGACCAGTTGTCTGAAGTCATAGAGACGATAAAGAAGAATCCGGACTCCCGCCGCATGATTGTCTGTGCGTGGAATCCGTCCGATGTTGACAGGATGGCCCTGCCTCCGTGTCACTGTTTCTTCCAGTTCTATGTGGCTGACGGCAGGCTCTCCTGTCAGCTGTATCAGCGCAGTGCGGATACCTTCCTCGGAGTGCCGTTCAATATCGCATCCTATGCCCTCCTGACCATGATGATTGCACAGGTGTGCGGGCTGAAGCCGGGGGAGTTCGTGCATACGACCGGAGACACGCATATCTATCTCAATCATTTCGACCAGGTGCGCGAGCAGCTGTCCCGCGAACCGCGTCCGCTTCCGAAGATGCGCATCAACCCTGAGGTGAAGAGCATCTTTGATTTCGTATATGAAGATTTCACACTTGAAGACTATGATCCGTGGCCTGCAATCAAGGCTCCGGTTGCCGTGTAAAAGGAAAGTTATGGAAAAATGTCTTATAGTCGCGATAGGCGACAACAACGAAATCGGCGTCAAGGGCACACTCCCCTGGCATATTTCCGAAGATCTGAAATATTTCAAGGCCACGACCAAGGGCTGCCCGGTCATAATGGGTCGTACCACGTATTTCTCGCTGCCGAAGCACCCGCTTCCGGGCAGGAAGAACATAGTCCTGAATCTTGGCGGGGACCCTATTCCGGAGGCCTGCTGCGCATACTCTTTCGAAGAGGCCTATGCTGCTGCGGAGCCGTGCGAGAGGTGCTTCATCATGGGCGGCGCATCGGTGTACAGGGCTGCAGTGAACGATATGGACAGGCTTTTCATCACCCATGTCCATGCGACAATCCCTGAGGCCGACGCCTTTTTCCCGGAGATAGACAGTGAAATCTGGAAAGTCGAGTCCAGGTCGGAAATGCTTACGGACGAGGAGACAGGCTATGAATTCGAGTTCGTCGTATATGTAAGGAAATAGGCTGTGACATCGGGGAGAGAGAACTTCGGCAGCCGTACAGCGGTGATCATGGCCATGGCGGGTTCCGCGATAGGCCTCGGGAACATCTGGCGTTTCCCGTATATTGTCGGCGAGTATGGCGGAGCGGCTTTCGTGGTGATATATATTCTGGCCACGCTTCTGGTTTCACTTCCCGTGTTCATTGCGGAAGTGACCCTGGGCAGGCGCAGCCGTACCAGCGCATATGGGGCCATGTCCAATCTGCGTCCTGGCCGCAGGATATGGAAATTCACCGGGGCCCTGGCAATCTTCATCCCTCTTCTGATAGCCTCCTACTACAGCGTGATAGGCGGATGGTCCCTTGAATTCCTTTTCAAGTCATGCTCCGCCGAATTCGTCAGGAAATCTCCGGATGAAGTGAGTTCCCTTTTCGGGAAATTCATAAGTTCCTCATGGGTACCCGCCTTCATGCATCTGCTTTTCCTCGGGGCTTGTGCCTATGTGGTTGCCCGTGGGATAAGGACGGGCATCGAGAGGTTCAGCAAGCTCTCCATACCTGTGCTGTTCGTGCTGATATTGGCAATGATGGTGTATTCCCTGACACTGCCCGGTTCCGGTGCGGGTGTCAGATATCTGCTCAAGCCGGATTTCAGCCAGATCAATGCCAAATCAGTTGCATATGCCCTCGGGCAGAGTTTCTATTCCCTGTCCCTGGGTATGGGCACGATTGTGACCTATGGGTCGTATGTGGACAAGAAGGAGAATATTGTGGTGTCCTGTGCCGGAACTGCGGTGTCCGACCTGTCGTTCGCCCTTCTGGCAGGACTTGCAATCATGCCTGCGGTGTTTGCCGCCGGCATAGAACCGGGGTCAGGACCGGGATTGATTTTCCAGAGCGTTCCGTATATTTTCTCAACATTGGGTGCGACATCTCCGGTGATAAGTACGGTAATATCGGTAATCTTTTTCCTGACTATCGTCGTTGCGGCCATGACTTCATGCATTTCACTGCTCGAGGTGGGAGTATCCTTCTTCAACGAGAGATTGGGAATCAGGCGCTGGGTGGCATCGCTGGTGCTCTTCCTGCTGTGCGGAGGCCTTGGCGTGATATGCTCCCTGTCCTTCGGGCCTCTGGCATCCTGGACCATATCTGGCAAGTGCATATTCGACATCGCCGACTGGCTCTGCTCCAACATCATGCTGCTGATACTGGCCTTCCTGGTGGTGATATTCGTGGGATTCATAATGAAGAAGGAGGATGTCTGTGACGAGGTGAGCAACGGGGGACGGGAGAACGCCAATTCAAGGCTGTTCCCTTTCATTTATTTCCTCATCAAATGGGTGTCTCCGATAGCGATCGCCATCATTTTCATATCAAATTTCGTTCTGTAATATGGGAAAGAACAGGGAAAATTTCGGAAGTTCGATGACCGCGGTCCTTGCCATGGCCGGGTCCGCTATCGGGCTCGGAAACATCTGGCGTTTCCCGTATATGGTGGGGCAGAACGGAGGCGCTGCATTCATCATCCTCTACCTGTGCTGTGTGGTGGTCATTGCGCTCCCGATCCTGCTGACCGAGTCGATGATAGGACGCCGGACACAGTCCAATACTTTCGGGGCCATGGAAATTCTCGCTCCGGGTACCAGATGGAAATGGCTGGGATTCCTGACTGTCTTCTCACCGCTCATCATCCTTTCCTTCTACAGCATAGTGGGAGGATGGTCGATAGATTATTTCTTCAAATCCGTATTTGTCGGCCTGAATGCGGACCGTGCTGCCGCTTTCTCCGAATTCACTTCATCAGCCGTGACACCTCTGGTCTGCCATACGGTCTTCCTTGCTCTGACGGCGCTGATAGTCATGGCCGGAGTCAAGTCGGGGATAGAGAAGTTCAACGACATCTCCCTGCCCCTGCTCTTCGTCCTCATCGTAGCGGTGGCGGTATATTCCCTGACCCTTCCGGGTGCCGGTGCCGGAGTCAGATACCTGGTACATCCGGATTTCCACAACATCAGCACCAAGACTGTTGCAGATGCCATGGGACAGGCATTCTTTTCCCTCTCCCTTGGTGTCGGCACCATTCTGACATATTCGTCGTATATGAAGAAGGATGCGAACATCCTGTCTTCGGGAGTCGGCACTGCGCTGTTTGACATGATTTTCGCCATCATTGCAGGGTTCGCCGTGATGCCTGCCGTCTTTGCCGCCGGCATAGAACCGGGAGCCGGCCCCGGCCTTATCTTCGAATCCCTCCCGTTCATCTTTGTCAAGATGGGAGCCGGCGCTCCGCTGCTCAGCAGGATAATCTCCGTGCTGTTCTTCCTGACCATAGTCATAGCAGCCCTCACTTCCTCGATTTCCATGTTCGAGGTAGGTGCGGCTTATCTGGTGGAGGAGAGGGGCCTTTCCCGGAAGAAGGCGGTGGCGTCGATTTTTGCAGGCACATGGGTGCTTGGAGCATTGTGCTCCCTGTCTTTCGGCCCTCTGTCGGACGTGCATATATTCGGACGGACAATATTCGATTTCTGCGATATACTGACCTCCAATTTCCTCATGACCTTCGGCGCACTGTTGTTCGTGCTATTCGTGGGCTGGAAGATGGACAGGTCCGAAGTTCGTGATGAATTCACTAACGGAGGCGGATCCGGGATAAATGCCAGATTATTCGGTACCGTGTATTTCCTTATACGCTATATCGCACCTCTGGCAATATTGGCAATATTTGTGACAAGTAACCTTTAATCAATATAATATCATGAAACTCAATGACATACTGACCGCAGGCCATAAGCGTGAGGAGTGGGAGGCAAAAGGCTATGAACTCCCTAAGTTCGACATAGAAGCCGTGGCGCGCAAGACTCACGACAATCCGACATGGGTGCATTTCGGTGCGGGAAACATCTTCCGTGCTTTCCATGCATCGATCCTGAACGACGCCCTCAACAGCGGCAGATATGACCGCGGCGTCATCGTGGGCGAGAGTTTCGATTATGAGATCATAGACAAGGCATACCGTCCTTACAATAACCTATCTCTCTCCGTAAGCCTCCAGTCAGGCGGGACAATAGAGAAGAAGGTGCTGGCCTCCGTAACGGAGAGCCTTAAGGCTGATTTCCAGTTCAAGGAAGATTGGGCCCGTCTGTGCGAGATATTCAGGGCCCCGAGCCTTCAGATGGTGTCCTTCACCATAACGGAGAAGGGATATTCCGTGGCACCGGCCGATCTTGAGCGGGGCCTTACCCCCGTGCTTGCAATGGGAAAGGTAGCAGCCCTGCTGTACGAGAGATGGAAGGCAGGAGCCCTGCCGCTGACGATACAGAGCACCGACAACTGCTCCCATAATGGCGACAAGGCAAAGGCTGGCATACTTGCCTATGCCGATGCCTGGGTGAAGGCCGGGCTTGTCCCGGAGGATTTCCTTGCATATCTGCAGGATGCCTCCAAAGTGACATATCCATGGTCCATGATAGACAAGATCACTCCTCGTCCGCATGTGAAGGTGCAGGAGATGATCGCAGCAGACGGTTTTGAGGACAACGAGACCATCATTACGGAGAAAAAGACATTCACCGCTCCTTTCGTAAATGCCGAGGAGGTGCAGTACCTCGTGGTCGAGGACAATTATACAAACGGCCGCCCGCCGCTCGAACTCGGCGGTGCCCTTTTCACCACAAGGGAGACCGTGGACAAGGTGGAGACCATGAAGGTTACGACCTGTCTCAACCCTCTCCACACTGCCATGTCCATTTACGGCTGTATGCTGGGCTATGACCTCATATCGGCGGAGATGGCGGATGAAGACCTCAGGGGTTTCATTCAGAAGATAGGATATATAGAGGCCATGCCTGTGGTGACGGATCCGGGTGTGCTCAATCCATATGAATTCATCGGTACGGTCATAGGACGCAGGCTTCCTAATCCGTTCATGCCTGATGCTCCTCAGCGCATCGCGACAGACACTTCCCAGAAACTGGCCATCCGTTTCGGCGAGACCATCAAGAAGTATATTGCCAGGGGACTCGATATGGACAACCTCGTTCTCATACCTCTCGTGCTGGCAGGATATGCACGTTATCTCAAGGGCATAGATGACAGCGGAAAGCCTTTCGAACCATCCACGGATCCTCTTCTTGCCGAACTCCAGGCAATCGTGGCTCCTCTTGAGGTAGGCAGGCCGGACCAGGATTACAGTTGCCTTAAGGACCTTTACAGCAGAAGCGATGTTTTCGGACTTGATCTTTATCAGACTGTGCTCGGGGAGAGGATAGAGGGAATGGTAAAAGAACTCTTCGCAGGAGCCGGAGCCGTGCGGGCAACCCTTCACAAATATGTAATTTCCAGATAGCAGTCAATGTCATCAAACATTTATCTTGAATCCAAACCCCGTTTTGAGATCCTTGACGGGCTGAGGGGTGTGGCGGCATTATGCGTAGTGCTGTACCATATGGTGGAATGCTATCCGAAGGAGATTGTCGGAGCATTCATGACCCACGGCTATATGGCCGTCGATTTCTTCTTCGCGCTTTCCGGCTTCGTGATAGGCTATGCCTATGATGACAGATGGGACAGGATGAGCACATGGGGCTTTTTCAAGAGACGTATCACCAGATTGCACCCGATGGTAATAATGGGTGTGCTGGTAGGATTGATATTCTTCTATTATTCGGGGAGTTGCGAACTTTTTAACCTTGTCGACGGCACTCCGTGGTGGAAACTTCTCCTGGAGGCCCTTCTGCTCATTTGCATGATTCCGCTCCCGAAGTCGATGGATATAAGGGGATGGGGCGAACTCACGGGCATAGACGGTCCGATATGGACGCTCATGTATGAGTACGTGGCCAACATTCTGTATGCATTCGTGTTCCGCTTCCTTCCGAAATGGGGATTGTGGATATGCGTGGTGGCAGCGGGTGTGCTCAGTGCAGACCTGACCCTCCACCTCAACATATTCGGCAATCTTCAGACAGACTGGTGTGCGTATTCGGTGGTCGGAGGCTTCTATTTCGATCCTGAAAACGTCTATATCGGATTCTCCCGCCTGCTTTACCCGTTCCTTTCAGGACTGCTTCTGTGCAGACTTGGCAAGAGAATCCATATCAGGAACGGATTTGCCATTGCGGCACTCATGGTGCTTGTGATGTTCGCTGTCCCCCAGCTCGGTGGGGACAACAGGATAATCGACGGAAGTTACCAGTTGCTCTGCATCCTGTTCCTGTTCCCTCTCATTCTGGCGATAGGAGCCGGAAGCAATCTTACCGGAAGGAAATCATCCGCATTCTGCAAGTTCCTGGGAGACATTTCATTCCCGCTCTACATCACACATTATCCGCTGATCTATATGCATACCGCGTGGGCGGAGAACCATGCCGGATCACCTCTCGGAACGCATATTTTCGTGGGAATTGTCACCGTCCTCCTGGCGCTCGGCATAGCCTACGCTTCCCTCAAACTCTATGACGAGCCGGTACGTGGCTGGCTGAAAGAACACTGGCTGAAGAAGAAATAGCCGCTAGACTCCGAGTTCCTGTTTCATGGCACGCAGCAGGTCGAAAGCCTGCAGCGGAGTCATGTTGTTGATGTCGGCCGATTCGAGTTTCTCCTTGATGGAACTGAGGGTAGGGTCGTCCAACTGGAAGAATGACAGCTGGACGCTGCCGTCGTCCTCCACCTTGCCTTTTTCTGCCACGGCCCTTATGCTCTTTTCCTTTTTCTCAAGGTCCTTGAGGGTG
>JAZRXV010000077.1:0-23037 GCA_045600405.1 Candidatus Cryptobacteroides sp. | reverse complement strand
AGGCTCGACTATAGGTTTGATGCTCTTGTCTGTCGAGCCGCGGTCGATGACACAGTTGCTCAGATGGCATTTCTCTGTCATGTTCCAAGGATTGTCCGTGCTGGTGCCGGACTCCTTCTGGATGACAGTCTGCATGCGGTCGGTATATCTCAGGTCATAGTCCTGGACGACCATTTCGGAAAGTTTCCACTTGTCGCCGTCGCGCTCGAGGTGCCAGTCGGAACGTTCGACCTTCATGCGCTCGAGAACCTCATCAGGTACCTTCACGCTGAAACGGAAATCCTGCCAGTCCTTTATCATCTTTAGATACTGGTCCGCCTTATCGCCTTCAGGAAGGCCCCATGAAATACATGCTCCCGCCTGATATGCCACAGTCCTTGAGATCATGAACTCGAGGGTCTCCGGAAGTGTAGGCTCATAGATGCGGCTGGAGTTACCCACCTTGTACCATCCGAGCATGCCCGGGAGAAGGTTACGATGGAAATAATCCACATTGCGGGCACGGTAGTTATACATTCCGCCACGCTGGTCGGAATCATACCAAGGCTCGCCCCAGTTGAAATATGTCAGCGCATGCCAGCGGTAGTGTGAGGAGGTGGATGCATCGCTGATGATATTATGGTCGGTAATGCCGTCGAACACCCTCTGCACATAGGAGTTAGTGCCATATTCTCCATGTCCGGTGTACAGGCAGCCCTCAAGACCGTCGAAACTCATACGCTTCATGCCGAACTTGTTGATGAACTCGACGATGTGGTCGGCCATATCGGACTGGAGTGCATGGTTCGGGAACACGGTTCCGTATCCGTGATCGGACAGATGGGTAAGGATGGAGCCTGCCGGATGGGCCGCAGCTGTGGTGCCGAACGCACCGCGCTTGCATCCGGTAAGGCACATGCGGTCAGCGTCGAAAGTGCCGAACTGGATGAGCTCATCACCCAGACGCACGATGCTCAGGTTCTGCTTTACGGCATAGTTGAGCTGCTCACCGATGAATATTTCCTTGTCAGTGACGCTCAGGTCGTTCTTGATAGGTGTAGGATCGTAAGCAAGAAGGTTCTTGTCAGGAACCGGGGTCACATAATCATCCCAGGTATGGATGAAGTTGCTGAGAGTGTGCATGCCGACGTTGGCTCCCGCGGCGCGGGCCTTGTCCGCGAATGACTTGAACTGCTCTTCGCCACCCGGATACTTGTAAGGGCTCACATTGAAATGTCCCCATGCCTTGAACGGATCGGAGAAATAGATCCACTTGACTCCCGCCTTCTCGATGGTGCGTATCTGCATGTCGATGTCACCGCCTCCGAAGTCAAAATAGATGTCGGCGGCATGCGGCGAGGTCTTTGCCCACTCACCGTCAATGGTAGGATGAGGAAGACCCTCTTCAACCTCGATATCGCATATTTTCTCCAGCATACTGTCGGCATTGTCGGCCCTGGTCAGTATGACTGCGGCTCCTACGATGGAGCCTTCCGGTGCAGGGATTGCCTCCGCCACTACGTTTTTGAGGCCACCTGGCACATCCACTATCCTTGTCCTGGTGAAGTTGTCGGCGTGGCATCCAAGAACATATTTACCATCGGAAATGCCCGCAGCAGTCACTCCCGGAGAGGTGAAGCCGGTGTTGTTGATGAAAGGTGCCTCACCGATACCGAAATGGTCGCGCGGCTCCTCGAACTGGCCGACGGTCTTCGGATTGAGGGACTGGATGCATACCAGAGAACCGTCCGCATGCCAGCATGCTCCGACCATCTCGCCTATCTCGACGGATTCCGGACACTCGTAAGGGCCGAAGAAGAAGGTGTCGATCTCGTCAGGGATTTCCACGACTTCGAGACGGAGGCTTCCGTCAGGACGCACTTTCTTTGAAAGCACGACATCGCCCTGCTCGAAAGTCAGGGTCACTTTGTCAGAGGTGACCTTGGCGGAAATCGGTGCATACAGGGTCTTGCCGACAGCAACCATGCCGAGGGTGGACGGAGATATCTCGGTCCTGCCTCCGGCCGTCATAGAAAGAAGGCCTTTGTCATCGATCTTGAATGACATCTTGCCGCCGGAGCATGAACTGACGGCAACAAGCCCGGCCACCGCCAGTATCGCGGCAGCCAGAGTGCTGATTATCAAAGATTTTCTCATTAGGATATAATATTAGAAACTTAATTCGTCGGAGTGTCAGAGTTCGAACGTCCTTACCGTGCGGATATGCTTCATCGTCATGGAAAGGTCGTCGTTGGAGAGATTGTATTTTACGGTGACACCGCTTGAACCGGCACCGTCATACAAGATTTCAGAGCCTTCTCCCTCAACAGTTTCAATGAGTTCATAATTCTTGTCAAAGTGGCGCAATGTCTTTCCGCCACAGTATTCGAGGTAGTCGCCGGCGTTTGCCGTGACATCGAATTTGATGATCTCAGCACCGTACCAGCCGCCGCAGAACGCAAGTTCGTGGAGCTGGCCCTTCTCTTCCGGAGTGCCGACACGGATACGGAAATGGGCGGGCTCCTTGATGGCAGGCACGGAAGGGTCGAAAGAAGCCTTGTCAAGGACACAGTTACTCATATGGCTGGAGCCATAATTGCCCCATGGCTGATATGAAGATGTGCCGGACTCCATCTGGACTATAGTCTGCCTGCGGTCGGTGAAGCCAAGATCATAACTGTGGATGAATATCTCGGACAGGAGCCATTTGCCGTCCTTCTTCTCAAGATGCCAGTCAGTCCTCTGCACCTTCATCTGGTCCCTGACTTCCTGAGGGATGTCAGCCGTGAAACGGAATTCCTGCCAGAGTTTTATCATATCGAGATAGTTGTCGGCCTTAGGTGACTCACCGATACTGTAACTGAGCAGGAGACCGGCCTGGAAAGCGACGGTCCTGGACATTATGAATTCGAGGGTCTCGGGAAGAGTAGGCTCATAACGGCGGTCGGCGTTGCATACCTTATACCATCCGAGCATCCCTGGGAGCAGGTTGCGGTGGAAATAATCCTGATTGCTTGCACGGTAGTTGTAATTGCCGCCGCGACGGTCCGAATCGTACCACGGCTCACCCCAGTTGAAATAACTCAGGGCATGCCAGCGGTAATGGGATGGAGTGGAGGCGTCACAGATCAGGTCCCCTCCGGCATGGTCGAACACGGTCTTGACGAATGTATTCGTACCCATCTCCCCGTGTCCTGTATAAGTACAGCCCTCAAGGCCGTCAAAACTCAGGCGCCTGAGCCCGAAACGGGCCATGAAATCTCCGATATTCCCGGCCATGTCGCTTTGAAGGGCATGGTTCGGGAAGAGAGTGGCATATCCGTGATCGGCCATATGGGTGATTATGCTGCCGGCGTCATGGGCTTCGGCAGCAGTACCGCAAGCACCGCGCTCGCATCCCGTAAGACAGCATCGTTCTGCATCGAACTTGTCGAAGCGTATGAGCTCGTCTCCGATACGGACGAGGCTGAGGGTTTGCTTCACGGCATAATTGAGAGCCTCTCCTATATAAATGTCAGTATCTGTGGCACTGATGGCTTTCTTTATAGGAGTGGGGTCAAAGGCCAGAAGGTCCTTGTCCGGTGCAGGAGTTACATATCTGTCATATGTGTGGACGAAATTGCTGAGGGTATGGGTGCCTACGTTGATGCCGTGGCTGAGAGCCTTGTCCACTGATTCCTTGAACTGCGGATCTCCGCCGGGGAACTTGACCTTGCTCACTTCAAACTGACCCCAGGACTCGAACGGATCGGAATAATAGATCCAGTTGGCGCCGGCACGCTCTACGATGCGTATCTGCTGCTCTATGTCTCCACCGGCAAAATCAAAATAGATATCCGATGCATGCGGGGATGTCTTCGCCCACTCGCCGTCAAGGGTCGGATGAGGAAGGCCCTCTTCAAGTTCGATCCGGGATATCTTCTGAAGCATCTCGTCAGAGTTGTCCGCCCTGGTGAGAATGACCGCTGCACCGACTATCGATCCCTCCGGAGCGGGAATGACTTCAGGAACGACATTCTTCAGTCCGCTCGGAATAAAAGGCACGGTACGCGGCCGGGTAAAATTGTCGGCATGGCAGCTCAGGAACGCCTTGTCCCCTTCGAGGGCAGCCACCTTCAATCCGGGACCGTGGAACCCGGTATCATTGGTCTCAGGCATGTATGCCTCGCCTATGAACTGACCGACAGTCTTGGGGTTGAGGGACTGTATGCAGATCAGGGAGCCGTCTTCGTGCCAGGCCGCACCGACTATGTCCCCTATTCCGTTGCACTGAGGGCATTCGTAAGGACCGAAAAAGAATGTGTCAATGCCGTCATCGATGCTGATGACTTCAAGTCTGAGGCTATTGTCAGCACGGATCTGCCTCGACAGGACGACCTCTCCGCATTCGAAAGCAAGGGTAATCCGACCCGCCTCCACCTTGGCGGACAACGGCGCGTAGAGATTGCCGTCCACACAGGCCATTCCGACCGGCGAGGAGGAAATCTCGGTCCTACCGCCCGCGGTCATGGACAGAAGGCCTTTGCTGTCAATCTTGAAGGACATCCCGCCACCCCCGCAAGAAACCGCGATGTATGCGGCAGCCGTCAGGATGAGCATTGAAATCAGGGTACGTAATCTCGTCTCCATATCCGTGCAGTTTATATTTTACGTCAAAGGGTGATACTTACATTGTGCAGACGGCAGTCCTGATGGACGGATTCCCGGTCAGTGGCGGTAAGGCTTATCTGATGCACGCTGCCTTTGGAATGCACCGGCACTTCCATCATGTACAGCGGCATACTGCAAGGAGACAGGGATATCCTGACTTTCTTCTCATGCCTGTTGAAACATTCCACCCGGATGTCATTCCGCCCCTCGGCAAGATGCAGCAGCACATATTCCTCGGAATAGACATTCCTGTACTTGTTGATATGCGACACGGCCGGACGGTCATTCACATAGACTTTCAAGGTGTTGCCGGCACCGGCCCGGAACAGGTAATCCCCCTCTTCAGGAGCGACCACGGTCCTGCTGAGGGTATAGCTTGTAATCTTGTGGGCCCTGGCGATCGTCGTGTCCGCAGGCTCGAACTCAATGGTCTTCGACTTCACGGTATTGCCGGCAAGCGTGATGTCAATATCCTCATCGTCCACGGAAAGACGCACCTTGCGTCCAACTTCGCCCCCTGTGTAGAGCAGAGTTGCAGAAGACGGCATGCGTCCCTTAAGATACCAGTTGTACCCTGTCGTACTGAGGAAATTCGTATAGTAATCCTGGCAGGAATAGCTGTAATCCTTCATGGCATTGTCGGTCCGGAGCACACTGGTACCTGACGGCAGATAAGCCGGAGCAGTCTTTGTGACAGCATTGCGGCACTCATGGCGTATGACCTTGAAATCGCAAGGGTCGGAATAGTCCGACGGACCGACCTCGAATACGAGAGTCCTTCCGGACCTGTCAGGGTCCGGGATTACTATCCGGCCGTCATCCGGACATTTACCGGAAAGGATAAGATTCAGGTTCCGCCCCTTCCTGGTGATCACGCCCCAGTCATATTGCTCGCGGAAAGGAGTACTGTCCGTATCATATATCACATCGCCATTGGCGGCGAGCCACTCCCCCATCTTCAGCAGCACTTCCTTCTCATAAGGAACGACCGTCCCCTTGTCATCGGGGCCTATGTTCAAGAGGAAATTTCCGCCCTTCGATACGACCTCTACAAGACTGCGGAGCTTTTCGGCCACCTTCTCCCCGACCGGACAGCGCTTCTGCCAGCTGCGATAGCCCCAGGTCTCATTGAACATGGACGCCGGGCTCTGCCATGCATTCTGCAGCACTCCGTCGGGATAACTGTTGTCCCCCATGACTGAGAAGTCATACATATCGTTGCCAAGACGGCTGCCTACCATGCACTCCGGCTGCAGGCGGTGCACCAGTTCATAAAGGTCCCTGCTCTGCTCCGGAGCAGGAGCACCCATATCGAACCAGAGTTCGCTTATCCTGCCGTAATTCCTGCACAGCTCCTCAACCTGCGCCATATTGTAACTATGATGCTGCGGAAGGATATAATCGCTGTTGTGAGTGGTCCACGGATACTGATACGGGATATGCCAGTCAATAAGCGAGAAATACAGTCCCAGATTGATACCGCCCCTTTCACAGGCGTCCGCCATCTCCCTGATGAAGTCGCGGCCTGCCGCGGCCCATTCCACACTATTGTAATCGGTGGTTGCGGTCTTCCACATGCAGAATCCGTCATGATGCTTGGAGGTTATCACGATGGAGCGCATGCCTGCCGCCTTGGCAAGGGCCACTATTGCATCGGCATCGAAATCCACCGGATTGAACTCCTCCGCAACCCTTTCATACTGGTCGGCATATATGCCGCCGCAGGCCTGGATCTGCTCGCTGTAGCCGCGCGTCACCGGCTTGCCCTGCCAGACACCGCCAAGGCTGGAATAAACGCCGAAATGGATGAACATCGAGTACTTGTTGCCGTACCAGTCGGAAGCCATGGCCGGGATAAGGGCCATGAGCATGGATAATACCAGAATCAGTCTTTTCATATACTTACAAAGATAGCAAAAATCACTACCTTTGCAGCCCGGATTATAAAAGAAATAGTATGAACAGAATTTTATCCGCCGCAATCCTTGTAACGGCACTCATCCTTACGGTATCATGCGCAACAGACAAAATCACGGAGCAGTCCGAAGGTCCGACCATCAGTTTCAACAAGGACGGCAAGCTCAAGATTGCCCAGTTCACGGACACCCATCTGTGCTGGACCAACCAGACGGAATATGAGAAGACATATAACCAGCTGGTAAGCACACTCGATACCGAGAAGCCCGACCTCGCCATATTCACCGGAGACGTGGTGACCGGCAACGGAGGTGCAAAGGACGCTCTCAACAAGTTCTTCTCCGCACTTGACGACAGGAACATCCCATATGTCTCACTCTACGGCAACCACGACAGGGAGAGGGACCTTTCCGAATGGGACCTCGCCAGCACCGTGGCGGGACATCCGTCTTCACTGAACACCATCAAGGACGGCTACCTCGACGACGTAGCCCTCAGGGTGATGTCCGCCGACGGCAGCAAGGTGGCCGCAGTCCTGTACTGCATCGATTCGAACGACTATTCGCAGGTTCCGGAATTCTGGGATTATGCATGGATAGCCCACAGCCAGATCGACTGGTACAGGGAGAACAGCCGCGCATTCGCGAAGGCCAACGGCAACCTTCCGGTGCCTTCATACGCATTCTTCCACATCCCGCTTTCCGAGTTCGGTGAGACATTCAATGAGAAGCCTGTAATCGGTGTACGCGAAGAGAACGAATGCCCCGGATCCCTCAATTCCGGTCTTCTTTCCGCCTTCTTCGAGAACAATGACGTACACGGAGTGTTCTGCGGGCATGATCACGACAACGACTACATAGCCGACAATCGCGGGATAGGCCTCGTATACGGCCGCTACTCCGGAGACAACACCGTGTACAACAACCTTCCTTATGGCATACGCATCATAGAACTCACCGAAGGAGACTTCGGATTCCGCACATGGATACGCGAACGCAGCGGGGAGGTCACGGCTGACAGCCGCTATGAAGTCCCGGTGGACTACCGTCTGCACAAGGCCGTCCCTGCCGAAGGCAAGGAGCACGGTGTGATCCGCACACGCTACAACAATGTCGGCGAACTGGCCCTCATGGAGAAGGAAGCTGAAAAAGCTGAAAGCAAGACCGTCGATTACCCGCGCATCTACGGCAATTTCGGCACGCCTGATTACGGATACACCTTCGACGGAATGCTCTACGTACCGCAGACCGGCCTCTGGAATCTGCTTGTTGCGGTGGACAATGAAGCCATAGTCAGCATTGACGATTTCACCTTCAAGGACGAGCACGGCGGCCTGGGAAGGACCAGAGTCAACCTGGAAGAAGGATTCCACCATATTCATGTAGCCATCAAGTGCTACAGCGACAATTGCTACGTCAAGTTGATGTGGTACCTGCAGGGTGAGGACCGCTACCACGAGATCCGCCCTGAGTTCTACTATCAGAGATAATGAAAAAGAGCCTGCTGGCACTGGCATTCGGGACCTTCGGTCTCGGGGTCTCGGAATATGTGATGATGGGGGTGCTGCCATACATGGCGGCTGATTTCAATGTCTCCATACCCCAGGCCGGGTGGTTAATCTCGGCATACGCCATGGGAGTGTGTGCGGGTGCCCCGGTGATCGCCGTCGCAGCCAGGAGACTTCCCCTCAAGAAGATTCTCTACATACTTCTGGCCATATTCACCGCTGCCGCCTGCGCCATGGCTTTGTGCCCGGCTCCCGTAGAAGGAAGCGGTGCACACTGGCAGTTCGCCCTCATGCTGCTCCTGCGCTTCATAGCCGGCACTCCGCACGGAGCATTCTTCGGCGTCAGCGCGGTTGCGGCAGACCGCCTTGCAGATAAAGGCAAAGCCACTTTCGCCGTAGCGATAATGTGCTCCGGGATGACATTCGCCAACCTTATCGGCAACCCGCTCTGCACCCTGGTCACATCCCTGTCCTCATGGAGGTTCATCTTCGTTTTCACCACAATATGGGGACTGCTGACATGGTGGAGCATATACCGGTGGATACCGGAACTGGAGCCCATGCCGGATCATGGGCTGAAGGCGGAATTCCGCTTCATGAAGACGCTGCCGCCATGGCTGCTGTTCGCCTGCACCGCCCTCGGAAACGGAGGCATATTCTGCTGGTACAGTTACATTTCCCCTACCCTGACCGGACTGGCAGGAGTACCGGAGGGTATGATGACCTTCATGATGGTGCTTGCAGGAGCCGGCATGGTGGTCGGCAATCTTTCCGGAGGCAGGATCTCCGACAGATTCGGTCCCGGACATACGGGCCGCGGAATTGAAATAATGATTCTGGCCGGGCTCACCCTGACAGCGCTCACCACCCACATCATCTGGTGCGCCATACCGCTGATGGTGCTCTGCACCGCATGCCTTTTCGCAGTATCGTCACCGCAGCAGCTGCTCATGATCAAATTCAGCGAAGGCGGGGAACTTATGGGAGGAGCCATGGTTCAGATCGCCTTCAACCTCGGCAATGCCATCGGCGCATGGGCCGGAGGTCTGCCGATCGACGAGACGGTACCGCAGACATACCACTACCCCGCAGCAGTCGGTGCATGTTTCGCTGCGCTGGGAGTGGTCTGCTATATTATCTTCTGCAGGAAATACGAAAAGAAGAACTACTCTTTGTGACGCTCCTTGTTGAAGCATTCGCGGCAGAGCGGCTCATAGACATCCTTCTCTCCGAGCACGACAAGGTCCTTGTTCTTGACCAGACGATGTGAATAATTCGCAAGCTCACCACATTTCACGCAAATGGCATGGACCTTCTGCACATCCTCTGCAATCGCCATGAGTTTCGGCATGGGGCCGAAAGGCTTGCCCAGGTAATCCATATCGAGGCCGGCGATGATCACGCGCACGCCATGATCCGCAAGGAACTGGACCACGCCCACGATGGAATCGTCGAAGAACTGAGCTTCGTCAATGCCCACCACCATTACTCCCTGCTCCAGTTCGAGCATCTGTGCCGGGCTCTGGATAGGAATAGCCTTGATGCTGGTGAGGTTATGTGACACGACCTCTTCATCGGCATATCTGGTATCAACCTTAGGCTTATATATGGCTATCTTCTGATTGGCAAGTTCGGCACGGCGCAGGCGGCGTATGAGTTCCTCTGTCTTACCTGAGAACATGGAGCCGCAGATGACCTCGATGCAGCCGGATTTTTTGTGGTTTTCTGAAAACATTGTTTATTTTTGTATGTACTTCTGCAAAGATAATATAAATTGTGGTATGGAAAAGAAGAGCCGAGGAATTTTGTATATCGTCCCGACACCTGTCGGGAACCTGGAAGACATGACATTCAGAGCCTTGAGGGTTCTCAAGGAAGCTGACCTGATACTTGCCGAGGACACCCGGACGAGCGGGATTCTCCTGCAGCATTTCGACATACACGGCAAACTCCTTTCCCACCACAAGTTCAATGAGCACCAGACAGCGGCCATGATAAGGGACCGCATCCTTGCAGGGGAGACAGTGGCGCTCATCAGCGATGCAGGCACGCCCGGGATATCCGATCCGGGCTTCCTTCTGTCCCGCACATGCTCGGAGGAAGGCATAGAAGTACAGACCCTTCCCGGAGCCACAGCCTGCATTCCGGCCATCGTGTCATCCGGGCTTCCGTGCGACAGGTTCTGCTTCGAAGGTTTTCTCCCGCAGAAGAAAGGACGCATGAGCATACTGGAGGGCCTGGCCTCGGAAAAGAGGACCATGGTCTTCTACGAATCCCCGAGACGCCTCGTCAAGACCCTGGAGCAGATGTCGTCGGTGTTCGGTCCGGAGCGGGAGTGCTCAGTGGCGAGGGAGATTTCAAAGCTGCATGAGCAGCACCATCGCGGGACTATCGCCGAAGTGCTGGCATGGTTCAAGGACAACGAGCCCAAGGGCGAGATAGTCCTGGTCGTGGCCGGCGCCCCGCAGCCTGCGCGCGGCGAGCATAAGAACAAATACAAGAATGAGGAGGAAGATTGTGGAGAAGAAGAATTCGGACAGGAAAGATAGCAGTTCGGCATCTTTCAAGATAGGGGCAATCGCCCTTGTATTCCTTATAATAGGCTATCAGTCAGCGCTTTTCATACACAAGGCGGCAGTCCTCCGCATAGAAGCGGGGCGGGACCGTCCCGATACCGTGTATGTGGTGGACGGGTCCCTTGCGGCCAGGCTGCTTTCCGGCAGCGAGGTGGCCGTCCCAGCCCCGACAGCCTCCGAAAAGGATGGTCAGGCTTCTGATTCCGGGACGGAAGAGAGTGTCGTCATCCGTCGCGAGAGCACACATTCAAAGGCTGTAAGCGCCATAAGGGAATCAACCGGACGTGTGGAGTCGTTCAGATTCAACCCCAACACAGCCGGCATCCAGGAGTTCATGCGCCTCGGATTCAGCCAGAAGCAGGCACAGGCCATCATCAACTACAGGGCAAAGGGCGGGCGTTTCCACAGGAAGGAGGATTTCGCGAAGAGCTTCGTTGTCTCGGACTCCATATACACAAGGCTGGAGCCATATATCGACATCCCGCTCCTGGACATCAACAAGGCCGATTCCGCCGCCTTCGACGCACTTCCGGGGATTGGTCCGTACTTTGCAGCAAAAATGGTCGCCTACAGGGAAAGCATAGGCGGATACAGCTACCCGGAGCAATTGATGGACATAGAAAGGTTCGACCTTGAAAGATATGAGGGAATCAAGGACCTGATATACTGCGGAACTGACAAAAACTGATTATATTTGCGGATGTTATGAGACATTCAGTCGTCATATTTGCAGCGGCGCTGCTATGCATGGCAGCCTTATCCTCTTGCCACAAGGTCTACAAAGGGGATTTCAACAACGTCATGATATATTACGGAGGCGGATACAACAACCTGGCTCCGGAGATCAAGGAGAACATCAACCAGTTATGCACAGGAGACATCCCGAAAGGGAGGGAGCATAATGCTGTCCTGGCATTCTGCCACACCGTCAGGAATACCGGGGATTACACCACTCCCAACGAACCGGTGCTGATCCGCATATACCGTGACAGCAAAAAAGGTGTCATCAGGGATACTTTGAAGACCTATCCGTCATCATCCGTCTGCATGGACGAAGGCATGTTCGGGAATGTCCTTGCAGACATCAGAAAAGATTTTCCTTCAGCGCATTACGGACTGGTCTTCTCATCCCATTCCACAGGATGGATCCCGCCGGGATACAGCAGCAGGGATGAAAGGAACGGTTCCTCTACTTTCTCGGCTCCCGGCAGAAGGGAATCCCTCCCTCCCGGCGTCTATCCGGAACTTCCGCACGACCCGGACTATCCTGAGACCAAAAGCATAGGGGCACAATTCTACAACTCCACGTCCAATTCATATCAGATGGAGCTTGCCGCATTCGCAAGAGCCATCCCGATGCACCTTGACTATATCGTATTCGATTCATGCCTGATGGGCTGCATAGAAGTAGCCTACGAGCTCAAGGACATATGCTCGTATCTGGTATTCTCCCCTACCGAGATTCTCAAGCAGGGCATGATTTACCCGCCTATGGCCGGACATCTCTTGAAAAGCCCGGCAGAGCTCAGGGATGTCGCCGAAGAGTATTTCAATTACTACAATACCTCATCCTCCACCAAGGCTGCGACCGTGTCCTTCGTGGACTGCAGCAAGCTGGACAAGGTCGCCTCGGACATGGCCGGGATCATCGACAGGCACAGGAACGGTCTTGAAAACGTCCGGAGAGACCTCGTACAGAGGTATTTCTACAGCGAATCCACACCCAAGCACTGGTTCTACGACATAGAGGACATAGCCCTCAACATAGGAGCGGATGACAGCGAGATGGCAACGCTCAGACATGACCTCGGAGAGGCTGTGATCTACAAGGCCGGCACTCCTACGTTCTTTGACCTCAAGATAGAGCGTTATTCGGGCATAAGCATGTATCTTCCGGTGTCTTCCTGGACCTTGCTCAACAATTACTACAAGAGCCTGGCCTGGAACGACGCAGTGCATTTGGTCAAGTAATTATTTCTTCCTATATTTGCGCCCGCATTATAAAACCGCAACAGTGGTTTTGGTGCAATGGGGCCGGGGCTCGTCCCAGGCTGAGTAACACATTTTTAACTAAACGCAAAATGCAGCATTTCGAACTTAAGGGTCAGACCCGCAAAGTCGGCAACAAGGCCGTCATCAAGGCTTTCCGCAAAGAAGGTCTCGTACCATGCAACCTCTATGGATGCGGTATGGAGAACATCCTTTTCACCGTTAACGCAAAGGAGCTGAAAGCCCTCACCAACACTCCGAATTCATTCATCGTTGACCTCGTGCTCGACGGCGGCAGCAAGTACACCGCAGTCCTTCACGAACTCCAGTGGCATCCTGTCACTGACGAGTGTCTCCATATCGACTTCCTCGCAGTCAATGACGAGAAGCCTATCGCCATCAACGTCCCTATCATCATCACCGGACATGCAATCGGTGCACAGCAGGGTGGTAAGTTCTTCCAGTCATCACGCAAGGTCCGCGTCAGCGCCCTTATGGCCAACCTTCCTGACGAAGTCACAGTTGATATCACCAATGTCGGTCTCGACAAGACCATCAAGGCAGGTGACCTCAAGATCGACAACGTCAATGTCATCTCCGACAAGGATATGATCATCTGCGGCGTCAAGAGCACACGCAATTCTGTCGCTGTAGAGGAAACCGCAGAGTAATTCTCAACTGTCGTGTCTGAGAAGTCTTATCTGGTAGTCGGACTCGGCAACATCGGTGCCGAATACGCCTCCACGAGACACAATATAGGATTTATGGTATTGGATGCCTGGGCTCAGGCATCCAATGCCGTTTTTTCCACTGAGAGATACGGAGACACAGCCCTGATCAGGCAGAAGGGCCGCGAGTTCCATCTTCTCAAGCCGTCCACCTACATGAATCTGAGCGGCAACGCCGTACGCTACTGGCTTCAGAAACTGGACATCCCCCTGGAAAACCTTCTCATAATATGTGACGACCTCAACCTGCCTTTCGGCACGCTGCGGCTACGCAAATCGGGAAGCGACGGAGGCCACAACGGCCTGAAGAACATACGGGACATGCTGGAGACCCAGGATTATGCAAGGATCAGAATCGGCGTAGGTCATGATTTCCAACAGGGAGGACAGGTGGATTTTGTCCTGTCGGAATTCAGCCGCGAACAGTTGGAGGAGATCGGCAAGATCAGCGGAAAAATAACTGAAGGAATAGGTATCTGGGCATTTTCAGGCATAGACAGGGCTATGACTTTCCTGAATACAAAAACCAAAAAGACAGAAAATTCTGAATAAAACTAATTTTTTTTTGAAAAATTTGTATTTGAATATATAAATTTCTATCTTGCAAACACTTGGAACGACAGTCACAAACACAGTATAATAACATTCATCAAACTACAAAATCATGAAAGAACTCGTAGAAAAAATCAACGCATCTGCAAAGCTTTTCGCAGAGGAAGCTGGAAAGCAGGTAGAAAAGGGAAATAAGGCCGCCGGTGCACGTGCACGCAAGGAGGCTCTTGAGCTCATCAAGGCTCTCAAGGATTTCCGCAAAGTTTCCGTAGAGGAAGCAAAAAAATAATTTTGCAAAAAATATGCAACGTTTCTAAAACCGATTGCATCTATTGTATAGGTTTAGGTTTTAGTACACGTCTGAAGGTCGGCGAGCCGCGAGGTTGCCGGCCTTTTGCATAAAAGCCCCATGCTGATGTCATATTGCCTGGCCATTCTCCTTTCGGTCTTCCGGATGATCGTTATCCCCGCCCAGTTCGAGGATACCCCATTCACGTATAAGACCGAAGATATCCGCGCGACGCTGACCACCGCTGAAAATTATCTCAACGGGCAGTTTCTCGGCACACGCGATTTCTCCTTCGAGATGGCCAACACCGTCACCCTCAGACATAGCCGCGCCTATTATGGGAGCAACAGGTCCGGCCGGCACGATACAGCCATATATGAGGCTGTAGCCGACTGCTGCCGCAGTCTCAACGAATCCGTGGACTTCAGCAGATATGACAACAATGAAGACGGGGCGGTGGACTGCATAGTACTTCTGGCGGCAGGATGCAGCGAATCCGACGGAGCCGGAGACGATATGATATGGCCGCAGCAGGGATGGCTCCACGAAGGAGGCGCGGGCCTTTACATGGACGGGAAAAGCCTTGATGCCTTCATAGTGATAACGGAACTCAAATCCGACAAAGGTCAGAACCCTCAAATCTTTGGAATAGGTGATCTTTGCCACGAATTCCTCCATACTTTGGGGCTCCCGGACCTTTATGATACGGACGGCGCTGCTTCAGGGGATGCCCCATGCCTCTGGGGGACCACATCCATAATGGACAGGGGGAACCGCAATGACAACGGCCGCACGCCCCCCGGATTCAACGCCATTGAATTGGAAATGCTGGGGCTGGGGACTTGCGACACTCTCGAAGCCGGTCAATACACCCTGGAACCCATCTCCACAAGCCACCGTTACTTCAAGGCACTCACAGACAATGAGAACGAGTATTATCTCTTCGAATGCAGGAAAGCGGAAGGATGGGACAGCTTCATAGGTGGCGAAGGCATGCTGGTATATCATATGGACAAGAGCGATCCGGACAGATGGAAAGCCAACAGGGTCAACAATGACCGGGCCCACCAATGCGCCGATCTTGTCGAAGCCTGCCCCGACGCAGCCGGGACCGCACAGATATTCTTCCCCCAGCCGGACAGAAAGGCTTTCTGCTCCGATTCCGAGCCGGCCTTCACCTTCTGGGACGGTCAGAGATCCACGCTGGCACTTACAGGAATACGCAGACTCGAAAATGGAACCGTAGTCTTCAATGTGACAGAGCCGCTGGTATTCGGTGAGATACAGGCGTTCCAGGATGCCGCAATCATATCGTGGACAACTAACTCCTTCAAGGGAGAGCATACCGCCACCGTATCATGGTCATGCTCCGGTGAAGAAGAATGCAGCGAGATTGTCAAGGGCGTGGAGTCCTGCACAATCGAACACCTGAAGCCGCAGACGGAATATACCGTAAGGATCGCCATGACCGACATTGACGGGAACACATTCTCAGTGAGCCGTTCCTTCAGGACGAAGTCCATGAGGCCCAACATACACCCTTATATATACTTCAATCCATCTGCAAGGAACGAGGACGGGAGTTTCAATGAGGGTGTCAGGATTCCGTTGAGAGTATTCAACGCTACGGACGTTGACCGTACTGAATGGTATTTCAACTCAGTGCACATACAGCCGGGATACGACAGTTCCTTCACCCTCCAGGCCAGCGGATGCCTGAAAGCGATAGTATTCCACACCGACGGCTCCACCGATGTGATAATAAAGGAGATTACAGTGAAATGAAACGACTGCCGCTCATATTGACCGTCATTTTTCTCGTCTGCGGCTGCAACGACGACAGGTTGTCCTCCGCATTCTCTGCAAGGGATGACATCAGGCTCCAGATCGGAGGCGTGGAACAGTTGTGCTACGACCCGCTTACCTGGCAGATGGGATTCAACCAGGAGAAGAGGCAGTTCCGCGTGCATACCGACAACATGTCGGACTTCTTTACCCTGACCCTGTCCCGAATTCCGGAAAAGGATGGTGAGACCATCACGGGGAATCTCGTGTACACCACGCATGACAACGTGGTCACAAAAAACAATATCACCCTCGAAGTCATAAGGCTTGAGGGTGACAGGATATGGCTCTGGAACCATCCGGGACGCATAGGTCTGGAGGTTCAGATCCTTGACTGACCTTAGTAGGACAGAGCTATCTGGATGAAATCATCAGCCTTGAGGGCTGCGCCACCGATGAGGCCGCCGTCGATATCAGGCTGAGCGAAAAGTTCCTTAGCATTTGAAGGCTTGCAGCTTCCGCCATAAAGGATGGTGGTGTCGTCAGCAACCTCCGCACCGAACTTGTCAGCGATGGTCTTGCGGATGAAAGCGTGGATCTCCTCCGCCTGCTCTGAGGTTGCGGTCTTTCCGGTTCCGATTGCCCATACAGGCTCATAAGCCACAACGATATTCTTCATATCCTCAGCGGTGAAATTGTAGAGGACGTTGACGATCTGCTCCTTGCAGACATCGAAATGCTTGCCTGCCTCCCTCTCTTCGAGGTTCTCGCCTACGCAGAGGATAACCTTGAGGCCGTTTGCAAGAGCGAGCTTGGTCTTCTCGACGAGTTTCGCATCGGTCTCACCGTAGTACTGACGGCGCTCTGAGTGTCCGAGGATGGTGTATTCGCATCCAACTGAAGCAAGCATGCTGGCTGAAACTTCGCCTGTGTATGCACCCTTCTCCTTGTCAGCGCAGTTCTCTGCTGAAAGGCTGACGGCACTGCCCTTTACAACCTCTGCTATCGGGAAGAGGTGGGTGAATGGAGTGGCGATGATGAGTTTGACGTCAGCAGGGACTTCTGCAGACTTTGCGACAACTGCTTTTGCGAGTTCAATTCCTTCAGGAACTGTGGTGTTCATTTTCCAGTTTCCTGCTACAATTTGTTTTCTCATTTCGTATAACTTTTTAGAAATATTATCGTCTTATCAGGGAATATGTTTTTGCGAGCCCAAAGTTACAAAAACTCGGTTAAAAAACAATTGCTCCGTGAGGGTCAGGATGCTGAATCAAGTTCAGCATGACGTTTGGAACGTCATTGCGGGCACCCCCTCTTCGTCAGTGTGGGCACCCCCTCTTCGTCAGTGTGGGCACCCCCTCTTTGCCAGTGCTGACGCCCCTCTTCGTCAGTGTGGGCATACCTCTTCGTCATTGCGGGCCAGACCCGCAATCCCTCCGGAAGCTGCTGCCATCCCCATCCGGGGAACTTCTCCCCCGATACCTATGTTCCCCGGAAGGGGATGGCATCAGCTCAACGCAGAAGGAAGAACTGCAACATGGACTTTTTTCAGGCAAAATTATTGCAGTTTACAAATTAATGCATATATTTGCAGTGTATTATTACAGTAGTACACATAAGAAGAGATGTTAATCGAACTTGAAGGCATACACAAGACCTACAACAACGGGCAGCCGCTGCACGTATTGAAAGGCATAGACCTCGCTATAGACAACGGGGAATTCGTATCTGTCAGAGGCGCCTCGGGATCGGGGAAATCCACACTCCTCAACATCCTGGGCATACTTGACAACTACGACGAAGGAGAATACAGACTGGACGGGAAGGTCATCAGGGACCTCACGGAACGCCAGGCCGCAGACTACCGCAACCACATGATAGGCTTCGTATTCCAGTCATTCAACCTGATCTCGTTCAAGACAGCCGTGGAGAACGTGGAACTGCCCCTGTTCTATCAGGGAATAAGCAGAAAGAAGCGCCACGGCATGGCAATGGAATACCTCGAAAGGCTCGGGCTCAAGGACTGGGCCACCCATTATCCGAACGAACTGTCCGGCGGGCAGAAGCAGAGGGTCGCAATAGCGCGCGCCCTCATAACCCACCCTCGGATCATCCTGGCCGACGAGCCTACAGGAGCTCTTGACACCACCACCTCGAAGGAAGTGATGGCCCTCCTCAAGGACCTCAACCGCAGCGAGAAAGTGACCATGGTCATAGTCACACATGACCTGCATGTCGCTGCGGAGACCGACAGATGCATACATATACGTGACGGAGTCATAGTGAACGACTGATGAGAGACACATTCATAGAAATATTCGGATCCATCAGGCGCAACAAACTCCGCACCTGCCTCACCGGCTTCGCCGTATCGTGGGGTATCTTCATGCTGATCGTACTGCTCGGCGCAGGGAACGGGATCATGAACGCGACGCTGGGCAACATGGAGGGCATATCCGCCAACACCATGGAAGTCTGGGGCGGAAGGACGTCAAAGGCATACGACGGCTTCAAGCAGGGACGGCGCATCTCGCTCACCGACTCTGACATAAGCCTTACCGAGAGCGAAGTCTTCTCCGACAACATTGACGAAGTCATCCCACACCAGTGGCAAGGCGGGATGGTCATGACTTACGGAAAAAAACATTTCGGCATCGACATCACCGGCACCACATCCGCCGATGCCCGTGTCAATAAGATAAACATTCTGGCCGGAAGATTCATCAACGAGCTGGACGACGCCCAGAAGCGCAAGGTCGTGGTCATCACCCACACCCATGCCAGGAATTTCCTGAAAGGCAGGACCGACTACGAATCATTGATCGGGCAGAGGGTGAAGATAGGGGATCTGTCCTACAAGATAATAGGAGTACGTCACGGGCGCGAGAATGAGAACGACACGGAGGTTTACATGCCATACAGCACCCTCTCCGCACTCTATGCCAAGAACAACGATATTTATTCGCTGAATTTCACCTTCCACGGACTTGAGACCGAAGAGGAGAACGAAGCATTCGAGAAGAAGTACACCGCCATACTCAACAAGGCCCACCACGCCGCTCCCGATGACGAAAGGGCCCTCAACATCTGGAACCGTTTCACCATGAACATGCAGATGAACAAAGGGCGCAACATACTCGAGACCGCGCTATGGGTGATCGGACTGTTCACCCTGCTCAGCGGCATCGTAGGAGTATCCAACATCATGCTCATCACCGTCAAGGAGCGCACGCACGAATTCGGCATACGCAAGGCCATCGGTGCGAGCCCGTGGTCGATCACCAAGCTCATTATTGCGGAAAGCGTCACCATCACCGCAATCTTCGGCTACGTGGGGATGTTTCTGGGGATGGTGGCCTGCGAGGTGCTTGACGCCACAGCGGGAAGCAATTCCATGGAACTTTTCGGGGAGAGCATACAGATAATGAAGGACCCTACCGTCGGGGTGGGTACAGCAGTCGGGGTCACGCTGGTGCTGATCATCGCAGGCACCATTGCGGGGCTCTTCCCTGCCGTAAAAGCCACGAAAGTAAGACCTATTGAAGCATTGAGGGCAGAATGATGAGACTGGATTTCGATACATACCGTGAGATTGCCGACTCCCTTGTACGCAACAAGAGCAGGAGCCTGCTGACAGGATTCGGCATATTCTGGGGACTGTTCATGCTTCTTTTCCTCATCGGCGGAGGCAAGGGTCTCAAATCCATGCTGAGCCAGAATTTCGACGGCTTTGCAACCAACGCCGTGATCATGGTTTCCCAGAACACTTCCCTCCCCTACAAAGGACTTCCGGAAGGACGTTACTGGTCCCTGAAGACCAAGGACGTGGAGCGCCTGCGTCTCATGATACCCGAACTTGACGTGGTGACCGGACAGATAGCCAACTGGGGCAAGACCGCCGTCCATGACGAGCAGTCCATCAGCGTCAACGTCAAAGGCATAAATGCAGACTACGTCAACATAGAGACTCCATCCATCAAATACGGACGCTATATCAACGAAGTGGACGTACTCCATGAGCGCAAGGTCTGTGTGATAGGCAAACGTGTCTATAAGGAACTGTTCCCGGGAGGCGGCGACCCCTGCGGGACCTTCATCCAGGTCGGATCTGTGTTCCTGCAGATCGTGGGAGTGGACTACGCATCCGGCAATATCAACATCAACGGCAACGCCACCACGGCCGTCACCATACCTATCACGCTTGCGCAGAAACTGTACGGATGGGGTGACACCCTGGACATCATCTGTGCCACCGGGAAGCCCGGCATCAAGGTAAGCGATCTGGAGAAGCGCATACGGAGCACCTTCGCCCGCAACCATTCCTTCGACCCGGACGACGAGCAGGCGCTGCTGCAACTGAACACACAGCAGATATTCTCAATGGTGGACACCCTGTTCCGCGGAGTGAACTTCCTGATATGGCTGGTCGGCCTCGGGACCCTTCTGGCCGGAGCCATCGGAGTCAGCAACATCATGATGGTGACCGTCAAGGAACGCACCACCGAGATAGGCATCAGACGCGCCATCGGCGCCACCCCGAAAGCCATCCTTTCACAGATAATGATGGAGAGCATCAGCCTGACGCTGATAGCCGGCTCCGCAGGCATCGTGTTCTCGGTGCTTGTCCTGAACGTCACTGAGACCATCACAAAGAACCAGGCATCCTTCCAGATCGGATTCTGGACTGCGATAATGGCTGCGGCGCTGCTTGCGGTGCTGGGCATACTGGCAGGACTGGCCCCGGCATCCAGGGCCATGAAGATCAAGCCGGTGGATGCAATGAGAGACGAATAAAAATAAAACGACACAGATATGAAACGCATTTCCAAGTACATCATTTTCGCGCTGATCGCACTCATCTTCCTGGGGACATTCGTGTTCCTCTACAAGAAGTCAAGGCCGGAAAAAGTCGAATACAACGAAATCACCGTGTCCAGGGGCGACATCCAGAGGACAACCGTCCTCACCGGTAAAATCGTCCCCCGCGACGAGGTCAACATCAAGCCGCAGATCAACGGCATCGTAGCAGAACTCCTCAAGGAAGCCGGAGAGCAGGTGCAGGCCAACGAGGTCATCGCCAAGCTCAAGGTCATACCGGACATGAACTCACTGAGTTCCGCCCAGAGCCGCGTACGCCTCGCTGAGATCAACCTCAAACAGGCAAAGACCAACTTCGAGCGTGAGAAGGCGCTCTATGACAAGAAACTCGTCAGCGACGAGGAATTCGACCAATTCCAGCAGGCCTACAATCAGGCACAGGAAGAGAAGGCCGCAGCCCAGGACGCCCTCGAAGTCATCAGGGACGGTGTATCATCATCCAATGCCACCGGAAGTTCGACCCTGGTACGCTCCACCATCACCGGTCTTATCCTTGACATTCCGGTCAAGGTAGGAAACTCCGTGATCCAGGCCAACACCCTCAACGAAGGTACCACAGTGGCCACCGTGGCCAATATGAACGACCTTATCTTCGACGGCAACATCGACGAGACCGAGGTCGGCACGCTCAAGGAAGGAATGTCCATGATAATCACCATCGGAGCGCTCCAGAACTACAAGTTCGACGCCATTCTCGAGTACATTGCCCCGAAGGCGCTGGAGAACAACGGCACCAACCAGTTCGAGATAAAGGCTGCCGTCCGTGTGGACCAGGAGGGGCAGATACGCTCCGGCTACAGTGCCAACGCGGAGATTGTGCTGGAAGAGAAGAAAGACGTCCTGACAATACCTGAAAGCACCCTCGAATTCGAAGGCGAGGACACCTACGTCTATATCAAGGAAGGTGAGGAATACACACGCACCAAGGTCATCACCGGCCTCAGCGACGGAGTGAACATCGAGGTTCTCGACGGCGTCAAGGAAGATGACATTCTCCGCGGAAGCAAGATCATAAAGGAGGACTAGCATGAAAAGGATACTATTTGCAGCAATTCTGCTCTCAGCCGCCGCATCCGCCCAGAGCCGTGTATGGACTGTCGGAGAATGCATAGACTATGCGCTGGAGCACAATATCACCATCAAGCAGAGCAGCATCTCCGTACAGCAGAAGGAAGTGGCCCTCAACACCGCCGAAGGCAGGAGACTTCCGGGAATCGGAGCGTCAGGATCGCAGAACCTCTCATTCGGACGAGGCCTGACCGCAGACAACACCTACGCCAACACCAATACCACCTCCACCTCCTTCTCCCTCGGAGCGGAACTGCCGATCTTCCAGGGATTCGACATCAACAACGGCATCAAATTGAGCAAACTCGACCTCGCCGCGGCCACGGCCGACCTTGACAAGGCGAAGGACGACATCCGGGTGGCAGTGGCACAGGCATATGTGCAGATACTTTACAGCAAGGAGATGCTGCAGGTGGCGAAGAACCAGACAGGCATCGACGAGCAGCAGCTGGACCGCGTCAGGGCCATGATGGAGAACGGCAAGGCCAGCGCCGCCGAAGTCTCCGCCCAACAGGCCACACTGGCCCAGAGCAGGCTCTCCGAGACCCAGGCCGCAAACCAGCTGAGTCTGGCGATTCTCGACCTCTCCCAGCTCCTCGAGCTCGAGTCTCCGGAAGGATTCGATATCGTCACCCCGTCGGAAGACGCGCTCCGCCCGGGTCTTCTCATGAATCCCGAAGACATATATGCGGAAGCCGTGGAAGTCAAGCCATCGGTGCTCTCCGAGAAACTCCGCCTCGACTACGCTGCCACCTCCATCGAAAGGGCCAAAGGCGCATTCCTGCCGTCGCTCTCGCTAAGCGGAGGCCTGGGCTCCAATTTCTACACATCATCCGACAGGAAGAGCTCCGGATTCGGAGACCAGATGAAGAACAATTTCAGTCAGTACGTCGGGCTCTCACTCAATATACCTATCTTCTCAAGGTTCTCCACCCGCAACCAGGTCAGGAGCGCACAGCTCAATTACAACACCCAGGAGCTCCAGCTCGAGAATGTAAAGAAAAGCCTGTACAAAGAGATACAGCAGGCATACTACAACGCCGTCGCGGCCCAGAGCAAGAATCTGAGCAGCAGCGAGGCGGCGTCAAGCGCCGAGCAGGCCTTCACCCTCATGAAGGA